>JAJYHH010000071.1 GCA_021784845.1 Pseudomonadota bacterium | reverse complement strand
ATCCATGCAATCGATGATCATAACGCGATTCCTCGCTACGCCCAATCTCTTGCTGAATCGCTATTCGCATTACCTCAGCATCCTCAATCTGCAGTTTCCGCATCGTCTCTCTCCCGTAGAAAGGAACGGTGCAATGATAGCATAATGCTGCATTATTTATGTCGTCGTGTTTAGTCGGCAGGTTGTCGGCCAAACCTGCCAGTGGCATGGGCAAAGTTGAATGGCAGGTGTGGTGCGGTTTACCGACGTTGGCGCGGTACTCTGCCTGTATGGCAGTTTTCGTCAGCGACGTGGGACAGCACCCGACCCATTAGCGACATCCGCGGCCACGAATTCATCGCTCCGAAGCGGCCGTTAGCATTTGTACCGAGCCCCGACGGTCGCCCTGTAGGTCGTCAGCATTCAGGGCGATGGAGGCGCGGCGCGCGACTTGAGATCTTTCGGGCCACCGTGTCGGGAGCCTTGCGTACGAGACATCGTCCTGTGTGACGTTAGCCTGAAGTTGCCCCAGATGTAGTAACGTCTCTTCCACGCAAGGTCCGGTGAATCCAGGGGGTTTCTGGGATTTGGGGGCTTTTTTGGGGGTTGGAGTGTAGTCACTAAACTGTGGCGTAATGTGTTGACATACGTGCTTATATAGCGTATGTAATGCCTATGCCCAAGAGAACAGGCGCCGCTTACGTAGTGACAACGACCCGCCACTATAATGGCCGGGTCTATCATTCCCATCTGCTGCGACGCAGCTTTCGGGAAGAGGGCCGGGTCCGCAACGAGACACTCGGCAATCTCTCGCACTTGCCCGAACCGCTTATCACGATGATCCGCCGCAGCTTGCAGGGTGAGACCTTCGTGCCGGCAGGCGAAGCCTTCACGGTCCTGCGCTCGCAGCCCGCAGGGCATGTGGAGGCGGTGCACCGGATGATGGAACGTTTGGGCTTGCCCACGGTGATCGCGGGTAAGCCCTGTCCCGAGCGGAATCGCGTACTGGCCCTGATCGCCGCGCGTATCCTCGACCCCCAGACCAAACTGGCCACCACCCGCTCCTGGGCGGCCACGACGCTCGCCGACACCTTTGGCGTCACCGAGGCCGATGAACAAGACTGCTATGCCGCCATGGACTGGCTTTTAGCCCGCCAGGACCGTATCCAGAAGAAATTGGCGGCCCGGCATCTGAAGGCCGAGGGCTTGGTGCTCTATGATTTGAGTTCGAGTTATTTTGAAGGGACGGCCTGTCCTCTCGCGCGTCGGGGTTACTCGCGTGACGGCCGCCGTGGGACCTTGCAGGTGAACTATGGACTGCTGACCGATAACCGGGGCTGCCCGGTGGCGGTCACGGTGCACGAGGGCAATACAGCCGATCCCACGACCCTTATGCCCGAGATCACCCGCGTCAAAGACGAATTCGGCATCACGCGGTTCGTGATGGTGGGTGACCGTGGCATGATCAGTAGTGCCGCAATTACGGCCCTCCAAGACCAGAGCGGTATCGATTGGATCACGGCCTTGAAGAGCGCCGCGATCCGTGCGCTCGTGGAAGACAAGACCCTGCAGCCCGATCTCTTCGATGAACGCAACCTAGCCGAGATCACTCACCCTGACTATCCCCGAGAACGACTCGTGGCTTGCCGCAACCCGCAATTGGCAAGACTCCGGGTGCATAAACGCGAGGAGCTTCTGACAGCTACCGAAGAGGCGCTACGCACGATCCAGACGCGTATCGAAGCCGGACGCCTGAAGGGGCAGGGTAACATCGGTCTTGCCGTAGGCCGCGTTATCAATCGCTACAAGATGGCGAAGCACTTGACGTTGACGATCACCGACACGAGCCTCACCTTTGCTCGTAAGGAGGACGCCATCGCCGCAGAGGCGGCGCTTGATGGACTGTATATCATCCGCACATCTGTTACGCCTGAGCGCCTGGATGCGGCCAGCTGTGTGCGTCATTACAAATCACTCTCGCAGGTCGAGCGGGCGTTTCGCTCGATGAAGACTGTGGACCTAAAGGTCCGTCCCATTCACCACCGTCTCGCCGACCGGGTCCGTGCCCACATCTTCCTCTGTATGCTGGCCTACTACGTCGAGTGGCATCTGAAGGAGGCCTGGCGCGAGTTGCTCTTCGCCGATGAAGATCAAGCGATCAAGGCCACCCGCGATCCGGTAGCGCTAGCGCAACGCTCCGCGGAGGCGAAAGCGAAGGTCGGGCGTCGACACCGCGAGGATGGCACCCCGATCCATAGCTTTAAGACGCTTCTCGCAGAACTCGCCACCATCGTGCGCAACACCTGCTGCACGTCCTGCGCCCACGATGATCCGACCTTTACTGTGACGACCCAATCGAACTCACTCCAGCGCCGAGCGCTGGATCTGATCGGCCAGTTGGTGGTGTAGTCAGAACGCGACCACCGGATTTCTACGAAAAGGCTTGAATGCTGAGGGAAATCCCTTCGAACGGGATAGCAACTTCAGGATAATGGGGCGCGATCACCGCACAGAGGTCGTGCCAGGGCACCACTTTCTCCATGTCCGAGAGGAATTTCTCCCGACGGGTGGGTTTGCGATAGGTCTCGAAGGTGCCGGAGGCTAAGGTCAGCTGGCGCATGGATTTCGTTCCGATTGACTGGCGCCCTTTTTACCATTGCCGCTTGTGTGTGGGGACTAAATCAGAGTTGCCTTAACCGGACAGCAGCGTTGATGGATCAACATCCGCGGTCGGCATAAGGCGGACCTCAACCCCTGGCGGCATCCCCCGCTAATCTTCGGGTGGATTATTTGTCGGGTTGGTCAGGCAGCGAGACCCCGGGACTCTGACGAGAAAAGTCTCTGCGCCTCTCGAGTCGTGGCAGACTGGACCCGGGGCGAGTTCACATCCACAATCGCCCTTTGCAGGCTGGTCTTCGTATGCCTCGCCTTTTATCCGGAGCGTGAATCGTGGTCATGCCCTCTTCTGTCCCTGCCGAAGATCTCGTCGGTCTGACATTGCTGCAGCTTGCCGTGATCGTCCTTGCCGCCCGCGCAGGCGGAACCTTGGCACTGCGTTATGGCCAGGCAGCCGCCGTGGGCGAGATCCTGGTCGGCATTCTCCTGGGTCCCTCGGGTTTTGGGGCTGTTGCGCCGCACAGCTTTCATGCGCTCTTTTCTCCGGCCACCAATGTTCCCCTGACGATTCTGGCGCAGCTGGGTCTTGTCTTGCTGATGTTCCAGGTGGGCCTCGAATTCGAGTTCAGCCATCTGCGCGATGCCGCGTACAGGCGGATGGCCTTCTGGGTCGCCCTCGTGAGCTTGGTGCTGCCTTTCGTCCTGGGCTTTGCCTTCGGCCTTGCGACCGCAGACCATCTCGCCCCGGGCGTGCCGCCGTGGGCGACCGCACTTTTCATCGGCACGGCGCTTGCCATCACCGCCTTGCCGATCCTCGGACGCATCCTTGTCGACTTCGGCATGACCCGCTGTCCGGTGGGTGTCATTGCCATTACCGCGGCGGCCATCAACGATGTGGCGGGCTGGCTCATGCTTGCGGTCATCACCGAACTTGTCACCGCTCATTTCAGTCTCGCGCGCTTCGCGGTGCGCCTGGTTCTGATTGCCGCCTTTGCCTTAGTCTGGCTTTTTCTTTTGCGGCCACTTATGCGCCGTGGGATCCGCCGTCTGCAATCTTCGGGCGAGGATCTGTCCCCGTCTTTGCTCGGGCTGGTTCTCGCGCTCGTCTTTCTGTCGGGTGCGATCACCTATCGCCTGGGGATCTTTGCGATCTTCGGGGGGTTCCTGATGGGTGTCGTGCTGCATCAGGAGGAGCGTTTCGTGCGCGCCTGGCGCGCCCAGATTGGCCCTTTGGTGGCGGTGCTGTTTTTGCCGGTGTTCTTCACGTACACGGGTCTGCGTACGCAGGTAGAAGGCCTAAACAGCCTGCCGCTGTGGATCGACTGCCTGGTGCTCGCGGTGCTCGCGACAGTGGGCAAGTGGGGTGGCGCATACGGTGCGGCGCGCCTGACCGGTCTCGATCACCCGGAAGCCGGCATCCTCGGCGCCTTGATGAACACGCGCGCCCTTATGGAACTCATCGTCACGAACGTGGGCTACGATCTGCGCGCCATCACCGCGCCGGTATTCACCATGCTTGTGTTGATCGCCGTCTTTAGCACCGTGATCACGTCGCCGTTTCTGCGTCGCCTGCGGCGGCGCGCCCATCCGCCGATGGTGGGTTTGCCGGTCATTGCCAGAGAGTCAGGACAGGTTCCGCGGCCGTAGCCCCCCGCCCGCGCTCAAACTTCCCCGGCCGTCACGCGGATGGCGCGCCGCCGTCCGAACCACGCGCGCAGCGAGCGGGGCGCGTGGCTCCAGACGTGGATGTAGTAGACGAGTTTGAACGCGCGCAGCGACTTCCAGATCGGCGTGTCGCCAAAAATGTCACCGGCCAGGACCGACAGCAGCGCCTCCTTGGCGCGGAAGCGGTTGCTTGGGCGCATGAACAGATCGCGCATGCTGGGCTGGTTGATCCGGTAGATGAACCACGCAAAGTGCCGCGGCCCGTGGCGCAGGCTCCGGTCATAGGCGCGCAGAGCGGCGCGCGCCGACTGGCGTTCGCTCAAAATGGCGTCGACTGCGGTCGATGCGGCAAACGCCGACTGCATGGCGAGCATGACCCCCGATGAAAACACCGGATCGATAAAGGCGAATGCGTCGCCTAGCAGCAGGTAGTTGGGTCCGTGGCTGTGCGTGCACTGATACGAAAAATTGCCGGTTGCCTCCACGTCGGTCACCCGCGTGGCATCGCGCAGGCGCTCGGCGAGCGCCGGACACTTCCCGATGGTTTCAAGAAAATAGTCCGTGACGGGCTTGTCGCGGCGCTTCATGTAGTACGGCCAGACCACGGCGCCGACGCTGGTGACCCCGTCTGGCAGGGGGATAAACCAGAACCAGCCGTCGTCGAACCAGAAAATGGAGATATTTCCTTCCTCGCGCCCCGTGTGGCGGCGGGCGTTGCGGAAATGCGCGAACATCGCTGCACTGTTGTGCCGGGGGTTGCGTCTCTTGCTGCGCGCGCGGTTGGCAAGGAAGGTGTCGCGCCCGGAGGCGTCGATGAGAAACCGCGCCTGGTGCTGCGCGACCGTGCCGTCGTCCTGCCGGCTGTCGACAAGCACTCCCTGTGTCCCCGGCAGGAAGGTGACGTCCGTTACCCGGCAGCCTTCGTACGCCGTGGCGCCGTGGCGCACGGCGTTGCGAAAGAGGATCTCATCAAAAGGCGCCCGCTGGACCTGATAGGCGTGCGGCAGCGTCTTGTTCCACGCCTCGGCGAAGGCGAACGCCTGGCGGCCTTCCCGGTGCCACGGCGACACGAATTCGGCCCCCCATTTTTCCATGCCGATGGCGCGGATCTCCCCGGCCACGCCGAGTTCCTCAAAAAGCGGCAGGTTGGCGGGCAGCAGCGATTCGCCGATGTGAAAGCGCGGATGGCGTGCCTTCTCGAACAGGGCCACGCGATATCCCTGCCGCGCAAGCAGGGTGGCGGCGGTAGACCCGCCCGGGCCACCGCCGATGATCGCGACATCCCATGTCTGTCCGTTTGCTGTTTCGCTGTCTTGCGCCGCCATGTCCTTCCGCCTGGGTTTGCTCTGGTGGGTCACACGAGGATCCTAGCCGGTCCCGATCCCCGCGGCTAGCCGGGCGGCCTTTTTCAACCCGTGGCGAGCGACCCCCGCAGTCGTGTAAAAACCAAGTCCCGCGCCGATTTGAGCCGCCTTGGGTTTTGAAGGGGTCCCAGCCTTCGAGAGAAGGGAGCCATGACCAGGTCAAACCGGTTTTCCGCGAAAGTCCGTCAGCGCACCGTACGCCTGTGCGGGAACGCCGCGGCGAAGTATCCATCGTCGTGGGCGGGCCTTCAGGGGACCCATCCCGGGAGGCTGTCCTTAAAATCGGGGAAGGCGGCGCCGCAAACGGCCCGCCTTATGGCGTTACGGATGATCCGCTTTTTCATGGCGGGGTTGTGTCATGCGGTGGGCGGCTGTGCTCCCTTAGTATTTTGATCTGCTGCGCCAAATCCCCCGGCGCCCTGAAGACGAAGGCGCGACCCACCCGGTCTTTGCGCAAGAGATTCAGGGCGGCGAGCTCCAGCAGATCCGTGCGTGCGGTCTCATAGGTGATATTGTGGGATTGGCGATGACCGGCGATGTGGTAGGCCGCATGCGGATGACGCAGGGCATGACCAAGCAAGGTGATCTGACGGTGATTCAGTCTGTCGCGGAGTAAGGGTGAGTCACGGAGAACATCTTCGATCTCGTGGACTTCGCGGGCGTGCCTTGCAAGATGCGCGTGCAGGTCATCGAGCGCCTGCAGCATGACCCGCAGCTGATGAACGACGAAATAGCTTATGTCGCCGTCGTCTGTTTCCGTATAGAGATAAGCGCGGGCGTATTCGGCGGGTGCCGCTCTCAGGATCCGGGAAATCGAGATGTATTCGGCCAGCCAGTAGCCCTGACGGAGCATCGACCAGTAAAAAAGCGCCCGTGCGGTGCGGCCGTTCCCGTCCACGAAGGGGTGGTCGTAGGCAAACAGGAAATGGAGAATGATCGCGCGGATCACCGGATGCAGGAACGGTTCCGGCGATCCGTCGTTTGCAAAGCGGCACAGCCTGTCGAGGCGTTCCGGTAATGTGCGGGCATCGGGGGGTGTATGCAGGATTGTGCCGTCCCGATTGTCCACCACGTGGATGTCGTCGCTCTCGCGGCGCAGGCGACCCGCCGCAGCACCGTCTTCGTGTGTGTCCGCGACAAGGATGCGGTGGAGCTCCATGATGATGCCAGGCGTCATCCCCTCCCGCTGGTATTGCCGTATGAACTGCATGCCGCGGTAATTGTTGGCGATCATCTGTTCGCCCGGTGTTCGGGGTTTGCGTCCTTCACGCAGCATGTCCCGGGCGATGCGGTGTGTCGTGGAGGCGCCTTCCAGCTGGCTCGATGTGATCGCTTCTTCCATGAGCGAGCGGATGATGTAGGTGTCGCGTGTCTGCCGGTTGGCGATCTGTTCGGTGGCCCGCAGCTCGCTGCTTGCGGCGCGGTCGATCCTGTGAAGGAGTTCGAGGACGAGATCCGGCAGTGTGTGCCGGAAAGGGTGTCCGGCCTTGTCTGTAAAGGGCAGCGCACGATAAAGCGCCATCCGGGCGAGCTTGGCCGCAAGCCACCATTCTTCGACGGAATACCCGGGGGGCGCCTGCAGGTGGCGCAGCTTATCCCAGTGGAGGTAATCGCCCTTCGGCGTGGGTCCGATGCCGCTCTGGATGAGCTCCAGGAGGCGCAATGGCCCGGCGCGGGCCATCAGATCGGCGACGTTGGGGGGTGGGGTCGGGATTTTCATGACCACCTCGGCTGACGGCACTCGCGCCGGGTTGTGTGTCGCACTGGTACCAATTTTGTAGAAATCAGTAGTATTTTGGGAAGCCTACCAGAAAGGTCCCAAACTACCAATATGGGACGAATTAGTAGCAGATTGGGAGTTATCCGGGCTTGGCCAAGACGCCGTCGCCCGGGATGCGACGTGACGGATTCCTAAAAGGCGCTGTGCAACCGGCGTCCCGGGCGCATCCGGGCCATCTCCTCCGGATGCCGTCTCCGCTTTTCGGGCGTAGCGGCGCGTGATGGCCCCATTTCTGAACGGCGGGCGTCATTCCTCGACGCGTCATGGCACCTCCCTTTAGGCCGGCGCCGGGGCAAGCCTCGAACTCACGGCGCCCTCCGGGCTGGTGGCCGCCCCAAGGGCTACGGTCGAAGGGGTGGCTGAAGAAGGCGATTTGCAGAAGGCGCTGCGCGATCGTGCCGGCGAGCCCATCACAAGCCAGGGTGCGCGGCCCCTGCTGGGCGTGCCGCGCGAGGCAGCGGGAGACCATCAGGGGCGTGCGCCGGGGATCCGCGAGTCCGGGGCGCCGCGCCCGGGGCTTTTCGCTGCACGGGCGGTGGCGCGGGCCCGACCCGTCCGGGCCCAAACGATGCTCCGGCTAGTGGGGCGCCTCGCCGAGAAACAGGCTGATCGCCCCGAACTGGAGAGTGGCGCCGATCACCACGAGGAGGTGCGACACCGGATGAAAGTACGGCCGGTGGTCGCGGATCAGAAACAGCACGCCAATGATGTAGCTGATCCCGCCCAGCGCAAGCCCCCAGACCACCGTCGGTCCCGCATTGGCCAGCAGCTGGCGCATGCCAAGGGCCGTAAGCCACCCCATGACCTGGTAGAGCCAGGCCGAGAGCGCAAGGAAGCGGCGCCGGCCGAGCAGCGCCGAGGCGACACCGACGCCTGCCAGCACCCACTCGATCCCGCACAGATCGGTGCCCAGGCGCCCTTTCTCCATCAGCAGCCCGATCGGCGTGTAGGTGCCGGCAAGCAGCAGATAGATCGCCGCCCGGTCCAGCATCTGGAAGAGATCCTTGCGCCGCCCGATGGGCAAAGCATGATAGATCGCCGAGGTCGAAAGCAGCAGGACCAGGGTCGTGATGTAGGTGGCCACGCTGAGCGTCTGCACCGCCGGTCCGGTCAGCCCCTCGAGAAGGTGCCGGCCGGCTGCGAGCGCACCGAGCGCGGCCAGTCCATGCAGACCGCTGTTCAGTGCCTCTTCTTCGCGCGTCTGCGTCTGGGCCTGGTGGCCGCAGCGGTCGTTGTCTCTGGCAAATGTCATAAACCGTGTTCCCGTGTCGTGTCTGTCGGTGCGAGGCCTAGAGTGCGAACCGGCCGCCCTGCGCACGCAGGTTCTTGCGGTGTGTTGCGTAGTCGGGCATCACCCGCGCCATCTCGCGCCAGAAACCGGTGCCGTGATGCGGGCAGAG
>JAJYHH010000051.1 GCA_021784845.1 Pseudomonadota bacterium | reverse complement strand
GTTACACTTTACCTGTGTAAATAACATAAATCTAAAACATTAAGTTTTGCTTAGTGTATGGAAAATATAGAGTGGGTTGCGCGCAGATCCTGGGCCCGAGAAGGCCACACGGGGCCGGTACTGGGCAGCCCGCGCGGCAGCGAGGCCTGCGTCCAGTCACCGTGAATGGTCGCACGTGGCAATCGACGCGACCGGGAACCGGCAGATTGCGGCAGCGAAAAATTGAGTGAACTTACAGGAGGTATTCCATCATGTTCGGTGACGCAGCATCACGCTTGCTCTTGGTTGCACCCTGGCCGCTTTTGGCAGGCGGTCTGGTCGTGGGGGTCGCCGCCGACCGCCATCCCCGTCTTATGCGGGCCGTCACGACCGGTGCCGCCTGGTTTGCGCTGGCCTGCGCGCTCCTCGCGGCCGCGGTTTACGGTGTAGGCGCCACCCAATCCGAAACCTATATGAGCCTGCAGCTGCCTGTGCATCTCGGCGCGCTCGCCCTCAGTGTCGATGTCAATGCCCTGACACTCATCATGCTGACCCTGGTGGCCTTCGTCGGCATGATCGTGGCGCGCTACGCGCAGACCTACATGGACGGCGATGAGCATGAGGGCCGCTTTCATCGCTGGCTTGCGCTGACACTCGGATCGTTTCTGACCCTCATCGTCGCCGGCAATGTGTGGGGCTTTTGGGTCTCGTGGGTGGCCACAAGTCTCTGCCTTCACGAGCTCCTTGCCTTTTACCGTGACCGGCCGGGGGCCGTGCTTGCCGCCCGCAAAAAATATCTGCTTCACCGGATCGCGGATGTGAGTCTGTTTGCGGCCTTTGCGCTCATCGTGCGCGCGCTCCACACCGCGCAGTGGGCCGGTATCGCCCAGGCCATGATGCATGCCACAGGCCCGCGCCCGGAGCCCTTGGTGGCGGCAGCCGCCCTCATCGTCGCAAGCGCCATCCTAAAGAGCGCGCAGTTCCCGGTCCATGGCTGGCTCATACAGGTCATGGAGGCGCCGACGCCGGTGTCGGCTTTGCTGCACGCCGGCATCATCTACACGGGGGCGTTCCTCGTCCTGCGCGCCAGTCCGCTCATGGCGCATGTCGGATGGGCAGGAGATGTCCTGGCCGGAGTCGGCCTGGTTTCCCTTGTCGTGGCCTCGCTCACGATGATGACCATGACCAACATCAAAGGGGCGCTTGCCTACTCCACCTGTGCGCAGATGGGTTTCATGCTGATGGAATGCGGTCTTGGCCTTTACAGTATCGCGGTTTTGCACATCATCGCGCATTCCGTGTACAAGGCCCACGCCTTTTTGTCATCGGGAAGCGTCGTCGAGCACTTCCGGGCGCCGAAGATCACCGTGCCAGCCGCCGCCACCGTGGGGCGGGCCCTGTTGGGGCTTGTGATCGCCGTCTCCATGGTGCTTGGTGTCGGTGACATGTTCGGGGTCGGACTTGCGCGCCAGCCGGCGTTGATGGTGATGGCGATGATTCTTGCCGTGGGCATGGCCCAGCTCCTGTTGCAGGCCCTGAACACCCGCAAGGGCGCCATGGGCGGTCTGCTCGCACGCATGGCGGGCCTGAGCGCCTTCGTGTGTGTCGCCTACTTCGCGCTGCACATGGGCTTCGTCCGCCTCCTCGGCGCGAGCGTGCCGGCCGATCCCGTGCATGTCGCTGTCGCCCAGAAGGTCTTGCTGGGAGCGATCGCTCTGGCGTTTCTGGCCCTGCTCTTTATTCAGCAGCTGTTGCCCCGCCTGTCGCAGACGGCCTTGGGGCGGGCGGCCTACGTCCACTTCTACGGCGGCCTGTACGCCGACACCCTGTTGACTGAATTCGTCCGCGGCTTTGGTTCCCTCCCCAGAGGGGTGGCCACGCGCCGTCGGCTCCTGAGTACAGATCCTTCCCATGAGGTGCCCTGATGAACGCAACCCAGAATATCAAGACCGATTTGAAGACACGGATCGACACGGCCTGCGGGCGCATCGCACCCCTGTGGCCGCTCAAAAGCTTCGTGGCGGTCAACCCCTACTTTGGGCTCACAGACCAGCCCTTCTGGCAGGCCGATGCAACGCTAAAGCGGGTCGCCGGTCAGAGCCTGACCATGCCGCGGACGTTTTATAAAAAGCAGATCCAAAGCGGGCGCATCACGCGCGCCGATCTCGCGGCGGCCTTGCGCGAGTCCGGCAGCACCTGGGACGTCGCCACCCTTGAAGAAGCGGCGGCCCGTCAATCGCCGGCCCCGCCCGAGCCGCTTGCCCTGGTTACCGACATCCTGGGTGAGCTCGATCGCCAGGAGTGGCCGGGCTTCGTCGTCGAGCGCATCAGCCAGTATTGTGCCGCTTACTTCGACGAGGGACAGGCGCTGTGGCAAATGCCATGGCGAGGGCAAGGCCTGTATGCAGGCTGGCGCGCATTCACGCGCCTTGACCGCAACCCGCGGGCGGTGGGCCTGCGCGGTGTGCATGAGGCTTTGGATGATCTGCCCGCACAGGCGTCAGAAGCCATCGGCTGGGCACTGCAGCAGCTTGCGGTGCCGGAAGCGGTGATCGATGACTATCTGCATGCCGCCCTCTTGAGCGTGGGCGGCTGGGCGGGATGGGCCCGCTACAGGCGCTGGCAGGCCGAGCTCGCCGGCGGACACGACGACACCATCGAAGACCTTCTCGCCATGCGCGTGTGCTGGGATGCATTGCTCTACACGCTTCGGTCCAGTGATCGACTGAAGGCACGCTGGCACCAGGCCCTGGTCGCCGAAAGCCGTTTCACGGCCAAGGCCGCCGCGCCCTCGCCGGGTGCCCCCACCCAGAACGTCGATGCGCTGCTGCAGACGGCGTTCGAGATCGCCTACCAGCGGCAACTGATCGGTGCGCTCGCGGGCGCGCCACAGACGGCGGCCTCTACGGGCCGCCCGTCCGTGCACGCGGTCTTCTGTATCGACGTGCGTTCCGAGATCTTCCGGCGCGCCTTCGAGACCGTCGCGCCCACCGCGCGCACCGGAGGTTTTGCGGGGTTCTTCGGAATCCTGATGGAGTACCTGCCGCTTGGCGCCGCAACCCCCAAGCGCCATCTGCCGATTCTTTTCAACCCGGCCTATCGCGTATGCGAACATGTCGCCGGTGCGGACCCCGAGCAGACGGGCGCACTTGCCCTCAAGCGCCATGGCCGCCTGCGGGCCGCCGATGCCTGGAAGACTTTCAAGACATCGGCCTCGTCTTGCTTTAGCTTCGTCGAGGCCGCGGGCCTGCTCTATGCGCCGAAGATGTTTAGCGACAGCATGGGCTGGACGCGAACCGTGTCGCACCCTGACATGAAGGGCATCGGCGAGACCGTGCACGGCCGTCTGGGACCGAGGCTCGCAAGCGGCCCGGCGCGGGAGGATGGCGCGGCAAACGGCATCCCCGCAGCCGACCGCCCCGCCGCGGCGGAGTTCGCCTTGCGCAACATGGGCCTCATCAGCGATTTTGCGCGGCTCGTGGTCCTCGTGGGACACGGCAGCACGACCGTCAACAATCCGCAGGCCACGGCACTGGACTGCGGGGCGTGCGCAGGCCAGACGGGCGAAGCCAGCGCGCGCATCGCGGTGGCGCTGCTAAACGATCCGGTGACACGCACGCGTCTGGCCGAAAAGGGCATCCACATCCCGGTTGACACGCTGTTTGTGGCCGGTCTGCACGATACGACCACCGACGAGGTCACGCTGTTCGACGTGGCCACCATACCCTCCTCGCATGCCGGCGATCTGCGGCAATTGCGCGAGTGGTTCAAGGCCGCCGGCCAGATCACGCGCATGGAGCGCTCCGCCTTTCTGGGCATCAAAGGCCTGCCGGAGGCCCGCGTGGACGCCGACATCAAGCGGCGCACGCGCGATTGGGCGGAAGTGCGGCCCGAATGGGCCCTTGCCAACAACGCCGCCTTCATAGCCGCGCCGCGCGCCCGCACGGCGCACTGTGATCTCGGGGGGCGGGCCTTTTTGCATGACTACACATGGCGCAACGATCCGGAGTTCAAGACGCTCGCGCTGATCATGAGCGCGCCGATGGTGGTCGGCAACTGGATCAACATGCAGTACTACGGGTCTGTGGTAGACAACGTCCGCTTCGGCAGCGGCAACAAGGTTCTGCACAACGTGGTCGGCGGGTCCATAGGGGTGCTCGAAGGCAACGGCGGCGACCTGCGCGTGGGGCTTGCCCTGCAGTCGCTGCACGACGGCCGCCAATGGATGCATGAGCCAATGCGCCTCAATGTCTTCATCGAGGCTCCGCAGGCGGCCATGGACGACGTCATCGCCGGCAATACGCTGGTTCGCCACCTGGTCGAGAACGCCTGGCTGCATCTCTTCCGGATCGATGACGAGGGCCGTATCCATCGCCGTGGGCCCGATCGGCAATGGCGCGCGGTGTCGGTGAGCGCGGGTGCCGGATTGCAATCATAAAGGTTGCGACTGGCCGTTATCAGAAGTCGGCAGAGGGCCGCCCGGCCCTCTGCCATCCATCACGGCGGAACAAAAAGAACCTGAACGGCCGGCGCGGTATCTCCTGTCGGCTGACAGGGACCATAACCGGTACAAAAACGGACAGGGAACGAGAAATGCTTAGGCACCACGGGAGACTGGAGAGATTCCTGGGGGCGATCCGGGGGATCTTGTTACCAGGAGGGTATTCCCGGACCCGCATGCCAGGGCCGGCTGCGAATACCAGGCCATGGCGCACAACGAGCTCGCCCTTCGCCCAGCGCGAAAGCAGAGCAACACCTGGAAGGATGTATTGGGCCGACATCCCCGACTCAAACGGACTCTACAGCGGGTGACTACCAGCGTGCAGAGCCGGGCGGCGGGGGCCACCGGCAGGCGCCAGGATCCTGCGGCCGCGGCCTTCAAGGGGCGCAAGAAAGTCTTTCCACGCCCCGGTTTTTTTCGATTACATTGCATATCGGCGCCGAGCACCACATAAATAGGGATGCCTGGACGCACAGCATAGAGGGAGAAACGTTATGGCAACACCATCGGAATCTCTGTACGGTACGGTCACGCAACAGCGCAACATTCTCACGAAGGCGCTTTATGGACCCCTGCGTGCCTTGAGCGAGCAGTGTGCACACGCATGGGGTGACCGCGCAGCCATCGAGGCCGCCTTGCAGGCGGCCTTCGCCACGGTGCCCTTCTGCAAGTTCCTGTACGTCCTCGACGCAAACGGCCAGCAGATCACCGCCAACATGAGTCGGGGCGGCTTATTGGACGAACACTTCGGGCGCGACCGGTCGGACCGCCCCTATGTCCGGGAAGCGATGTCCGAGCGGGATGCCCTTACGAACAGCCGGGGACAGCACTACCAACGCTGGGCAGATCTCGGGGACGGGGGTCAGGCGACGGATTTCGTGCTGTCTGCGGCTTACATCAGCCTGCGCGCCTTGCGCCCCTCGCTGACCGCCATGCAGTTTGTGCGCACCACCAACGGCGACGTTCTGGGTTTCGTGGGCGCCGACTTCGCCTTGCGCGAGCTGCCGCAGGCGCAGGCACTCTATGAGGATCCACGCCGCCCCAGGCGTCTCGATTCCGACTATCCACGCACGGATGTACGATCCGGGACCACACGGCTTGCCAGCAAAATGGACGCGCAGCTCGATACCGTGATCCGCGTGATGGAGGAATTGATCCTCATCCACGGCATTTATCACGTCATGCTGCATTTCTCGAGCAGCCAGGCGGTCGTGTGGGTTGTCGACGACCCCTTCCGGTATCGCCTGCTGGCCGCAAACGAACTTACCAACCCGGACATCTGTCTTGCCTACCCGAAATCTCCCTATCCCGGCAATGCCCTGGTACCCGCCGAGCGCGTCCGGGATATCCTGGATAACATGCAGGCGCTGCGGCTGATGGAGGGGCAGTTTTATCTGCGCACCGGCACCGTCAACATCTTCAACGGTATGGTGAGCCTGAGTTTCTCATCGGATTCCTCGCATTATCTCCCTTACGAAGAGTTCCTCGAGATGGACTATTCGTTCTGGATAGGTGCGTAATGCCTCTGTCGCTTGGGCGCCACACTGATCCGGCAACCGGGGATCGGGTGGTGCCCTGGCCGCGCTACGCCAACCCTAGGGCGGCGCGCGTAAGTGGTTATCAGCCCCGACGGCAATGAACACGGCACCCAGGCCGGCCTCCCCCGAAGGCCGGGACGCACCCGAGAAAGGACTGCGCACAACCGACACCCAAAAACGCCGTAGCGGGCGGGCAGCGCAGCTGCGCCAACACCACGCACAGATAATCATGGCATGCTCATGGTCGCGGGCAGTCGCCTTCCCGCCCGAGGCGATAAGCCTCTGCCACCGCGCATTGTCCGCCCCGCCCCGGAGAGTTTCTGTCAGTCAAAGGCAGCAGTGAGTTCCATGCGCCGCTCGCGACCGATACGCTTAATGCCGATGCGGCCGCAGGCGCAGAGCCACCGCAGTTCCGACGAACCAGTACGGTGCGCGCAAGCCTCGGCTACCGCCGCTCACGCCCCAACGCACGATGCCCGCGATTCTGGCCAGTAGCGCTTGCACGGTTGGCCCTCGAGTCCCCCATTCTCGATCTGAACACTCGCGTCCCCAACGCACCCTGTCAGCACGCAGTAGCGTCCCAAAGGGCGGTTGTCATCGGCCAGACGCCGGTGTTGACTGTGACGGGCGGCTCATCCCGATGGAAAACCGTCGCGTCCTGGAGGCTGTTTAGTCTTCCTTGAGGCGCCAGAGCCGACACTATCAAGCCCTGCCGGTGCGCCCGAAAGACGCCCTCACCCTGCCGTCACTGGCCGCAAAGAGGAAAACCTGGAAGGTTTTGCTGCCGTGACGCCTTGCCGACATAAGGGCGATGCTGGAGTAAATGGCACAGGGAATAATACCGTTGCCCATGAGCCCCACCCCCGGCACGATGGGGCTTGGAAACGAAACCCTTTTTGCCATCCCGACACAGGAAGACGCAATGGACACAACAGACACAGCGTGGCCACGATTGAATGAACCGGCACCAGACTTTGATGCCAAGACGACCCGCGGCCAAAAAACCCTGGCCGACTACAAGGGTAAATGGCTGATCCTGTTTTCCCATCCCGCGGATTTCACGCCGGTCTGTACTACAGAATTCATGGCCTTCGCCAGGGCCTACCCCGCCTTCCAGAAACTCAACTGTGAACTGCTCGGACTGTCCATCGACAGCAACTACGCGCACATGGCCTGGGTGCGCAACATAAAGGACAAGTTTGGCATCGACATACCGTTCCCGATCATCGAAGATCTGTCGATGCGCGTAGCCCGCGCCTACGGCATGATACAGCCTGGGGCTTCCGATACCTCTGCGGTGCGCTCCACCTTTGTTATTGACGACCAGGGCTTTCTGCGTGCCATGGTGTATTACCCGATGACAAATGGCCGCTCGATTCCTGAGTTTGTGCGTCTGGTGAGTGCACTCCAGACTTCCGACAAGTACGGCGTGGCCACTCCTGAAGGCTGGCAGCCTGGCGACCAGGTCCTCGTGCCGCCCCCGCAGACTTCGCGGGATGCAGAAAAGCGCATGGCTGAAGGTCATGAATGTGCCGACTGGTATTTCTGCAAGAAATCCCTTTGATTCGAGGGCCTTGCACCCTTGGCCACGCAAGCCGGCCACCAGATGGAATACACCGTGAGGAGAAGTCCATGTTTGATCCCGTCAGCATCCCCTATGGCAGCAAGATGCTCTTCAATGCCGTCAAGCTCAAACCGGGCGTCACCCTAAGCGATGTCGAGCTTGCACTGGGCGAAATGTGTAACGTGGTGAAGGAAACCTATGGCGATCAGGCCGGCGGTTTTATCGCCGGGCAGGTGTTCAAGTACGACGGCTTCATCAGCCAGGAGGGATCCATCGATTCGATGAAGGCACCTGACTACGACGTCGCCATCGTCACCTACTGGGCCTCATTCGAGCAGCACGAAAAGTCGCACGCAGACTCGACATTCAATGAGAAATTCAAGGCGGTAGGCGCAATGTGCAGCGACAGCACCGAAGTGGGATTTAGCATGCTGTGGCAAGGCGTTCCCGGGGATTGACCAATTTTTATTGGATTGGTTTACCCGTGCATTGGGCATTTTCAGTCCCTTTACCGATTGGCCTTTGAGGGAGCCCCCTCCTGAATGCCGCGGTAAACGGCAGAAACAGGGAGACGGAGACAGCCGTTTTTTCCGTATTCAGTGGCACGGGAACTCAGTCGTTTTCGAGTTCCTGGCAAGCGAACAGGTCCGTGAAGGGAGCCGCTGTGAGTCTTCCTTGCGGTTTTCACGAATGGCGCGAGGAGCGATTAGCCCATCCATTCGTCCCTGCACGAAGGACTTGCAGAAATTTTGTCGAAAGCCATCCGGCACACGCCTTGGTTACGCGCAAACCCGAGGCGCTCTCCAGCCACATGCTTTCTCATGGTGCTCTACCTGGTCTCTGCACACCGGTTCTCCTGCAGTCCGCAGGGTCCATATCTGAGGACCTGGCTTGCTATTCCCCACACGAAGCTTCTTGCAAGGCACATGTCCTCTCTATGGAGGTAACAGGGACGCCGCACCCAGTCTTTGGATGGCGCATGCCGGATTTTCCGTCACGGATGCCCCTTGTTTCGCGGCTGACGACCGGTATCCCGAACGGGGCTCCGGCCCCGGAACGCAAACCGCCGCGGCGATCGCCTCTGGACCGGCAACGCCAAAAGCCACAGCCTTGCGCCGCGTTCCTGGGCGCAGACACCGTCACGTACGGCGCCTGGTTTTTTTCCCCGCCTTTGCGCGCACCGGACGCGACAGACGGGCCGCGGGCGGCTCGGCCACCCAACCCTTGCGCACCCCGAGGTCTGGACCTTCCTTGACCAGGAAGTCCAGGAAG
>JAJYHH010000043.1 GCA_021784845.1 Pseudomonadota bacterium | reverse complement strand
CCCCGGGGCCCGACAGACCCAGAGCCTTGATACGCGCCTTGGCATAATCCCGCAGGTCCTGTGCCCCATGGCGCTGACAGCAGGGACGATCACCCTCCCGCTGGTTCGTGCAGAAAAACACATGATAACGGTAATACATGATCCTCCTCGCTTCTGATGCAGACCAAACCCGCGCGCCGGATGCGCGCGTCACGCGGCTCATCGCCAATGCGGACCGTTGCGTGGCCTGCGGGTTGTGTTTGCCGGGATGTCCGACGTACCAGCGCACGGCCGATGAGAGCGAATCCCCGCGGGGCCGCGTCGCCCTCATGCGCGCCGTCGCCGTCGGGCGGTTGCAGCCATCTGTCACCCTTAAGGCACACATCGACCATTGTCTCGGCTGCCAGGCGTGTGAAGCCGCTTGTCCGAGCCGCGTGCCCTATGGCGCGCTGCTCACGGATGCGCGCGCCTTGCTCGCCAGCCAGCCCCCAAAGGCACGCCTGTATCATACGCTGCTTCACGCCACGCAAGCCCCGCGCCTGCTGGCGCTCGCCTATGACGCGGCACGCCTTGGTACGCGCGCCGGTCTGACACGGCTGTTGCCCCGGCCCCTTTCCGCGCTCCCGCGCCTGCCCGCGCGATCACCCTACCGGCGCCCCCGCGCCACAGCCGGCGGTCGCCCGGTGAGCCTCTTCCTGGGCTGCACGGCGCATCTCGACGGTGACACCCTGGCGGCCGCAATGACCATCCTGCGCCACCACGGGTTTGCGATATCCATCCCGCACGCGCAAGGCTGTTGCGGTGCACTCGCGCGTCATGCCGGGGATACCCGTCTGGCCGATCGCCAGGAAAAGCGCACGTGGCGCGCCTTCGCCGACAGCGCCGGACCCGTAATCGGCTTCGCAAGCGGCTGTGTCGCCCAGCTGCATGCCGGCCGTCAAGAGGGAAAGCCACGCTTTCCGGCCGCGGTACTGGACATTCACCAGTTTCTCGCCGAAGAAGTGCCCGCGACATCGTGGCGGCTGGCAGGCCTGCCAAAGACCATCGCTGTCCATGAGCCCTGCTCATTGCGCAATGCACTGAAATCGGCCGAAGCCGTGTACACCTTGTTGCGATACATTCCCGACGCGCGCATCGTTCCCCTGCCCGGGAACGACACCTGCTGCGGCGGCGCCGGTGATTACTTCCTGCGCGAACCGGTCATGGCCACCGCGTTGCGCACCGCGAAACAATCAGCGATGACTGGCATCCAGGCGGACATCGTCGTATCGGCCAACATCGGCTGCCGCCTGCAGATGCGCCTGGGCGAGACAGCCCCCCTCCCCATCGTCCATCCGCTCGTTGTCCTTGCCGGTCAGCTGGGAAAGACCTGAGGCGTGCTAGACTGGCCGCGCCCATGAAGACACTGACCTTCATAGATCGCGTTATCGATCAGCTCGACCAGACGCTGCGTACATTTGCCCAACCGGCATCGGACGCGGCCTATCCGGACAGCGTCCCCAAAAGCACGGAGCCACTCAAGGATACGGATCGGCGGGAAGTCGCGCGGCTTATGCGAGTAAACCACGCCGGGGAAATGGCGGCACAAGCCCTCTACCATGGTCACGCGCTGTGCGCCGCCAGCACGGCAGTACACGAAAACATGCGTTCGGCCGCACGCGACGAACTGGCCCATCTGCGCTGGACTGGCGCACGCGTGCGCGAGCTCGGCAGTCACCGCAGCTATCTGACGCCGTTTTGGTACCTGGGGTCATGGATGATTGGCGCAGGCACGGGACTCATGGGAGATCGATGGAGCCTCGGCTTCGTCGCCGAAACCGAACGGCAGGTGGTGGCGCACCTGCTGACCCATTTGCAGCGTCTGCCCTCCGGCGATCACAGGAGCCGCGCCATACTTGAACAGATGATCATAGATGAGGGACGACACGCGACCCAGGCAGTGGAAGCCGGCGGCGCCCGGCTCGGCTGGCTGGCGCGTTCGGCCATGCGCGCGGCCGCCAAGGTGATGACGACAACGGCCTACTGGCTCTGATGTCCTGCCTGCGGTACCCACAGGATCTGGACGACGTTGCCGTCGGGATCGCGGCAATAGAGGCTGCGTGCCCCGTCCCGATGTGTCCGCGGCGGCGCATCGATAGTGACCCCGGCGTGGCTCAGGCGCTCGGCCCATACGTCGACCGCAGCGGGCGTATCCACCATGAAACCGAGATGATCGAGCGCGCCCCGCCCGACATGCGACCCGCGGTGCAAAGCCAGATTATCGGCACCAAATGACAGGTAAACATTGTCCGGGTCCGGCTGCCAGACGACCTCCATGCCAAGGATGCGCCCGTAAAAATCGACGGCCGCCTCCAGATTCTGGACCGTGAGCGCCAGATGACTCAGTCGCATCGTTGCTCCTCAGTCGCCGTCGACGACTTCGAATGAATGCGTGATCTCCGCGGTTTTCTCCAGCATGATCGACACCGAGCAGTACTTTTCCGCCGATAGACGGATGGCGCGCTCGACCGCCGCCTCACTCAGATTGCGGCCCGTAACCACGAAATGAATGTGGATGCGGACGAACACCTTGGGATCCTCGGCCGCCCGATCGGCATCGATCTGCGCGGTACAGCCACGGATGTCGTGGCGCCCCTTGCGCAGAATATGCACCACATCAAACGATGTGCATCCGCCCATCCCCAGCAAAACGAGCTCGGTCGGGCGCGGGCCGCTGTCCCGTCCGCCGGACTCGGCAGGCCCGTCCATGCGCACGACGTGGCCACTGGCCGTTTCGCCACTGAACGCAGCCTCCCCCTCCCATCGCACGACCGCCTTCATGCCAAATTGCCTTCAAAGACCTGCGCCAAGCGCGCACCCGGATTCTCCGCCACCATAAACGCCTCTCCCACAAGAAAGCCCCTGACACCGGCCGCCACCAGACGCGCCACGTCGACCGCATCGCGGATCCCGCTTTCCGTGACGACGAAACGTTCCGGTGGAACATGGGTACGCAACGCCAGCGTCGTTTCAATGCGGGTCACGAAATCGCGAAGATTGCGGTTGTTGATACCGATCAGCCCGCCCGGCAATCGCAGGGCCCGCTCCAGTTCACCTCGATCATGCACCTCAACCAGGACATCGAGGCCCTGTTCGTGCGCGACCGCGTACAGTTCCTGCATTTGCCCATCCCCAAGCGCGGCCACAATGAGCAGAATACAGTCTGCGCCCATCAGGCGGCTCTCAATCACCTGATAGGGGTCGATCAGGAAATCCTTGCGCAGCACCGGCAGCTCGCAGGCGGCACGGGCTGCGCGCAGATCGTCTGCGCTGCCACCAAAATACTCACCATCGGTCAGCACCGAAAGCGCGGCCGCCCCGGCCTGCTCGTAGCTCAGGGCACAGGCTGCGGGATCGAGATGCGCCCGCATCACGCCACGGCTGGGCGATGCCCTCTTGATTTCGGCGATGATGCCGACACCCGTCTCGGCACGCCGTTTCAGCGCATCGGCAAATGGCCGCAACGTCGGCGCGTTACCCCGCTCCGCCAGCAGATGGGCAAGCGGACGCTCGCGGCGACGCGCCGCCACCTCGGTGGCCTTGCTGCGCAGAATCCTGTCGAGAATATCGGTCATGCCGCAGCTCCCGTGAAGGCGACGAGCTCGGCCAGCTTGGCTGCGGCCATGCCGCTTGCAAGAATCGTCCGCGCCCGCGCCACTGCCGCACGCCAATCGTCAGCCAGCCCGGCCGCATAGATGGCCGCCGCACCATTCAGGATGACAGCCGTCGCTGCCGTATTCGCGGCACCGGCAAAGACGGCATGCAAAACGGCCAGGCTTTCGGCGGCACTGTCCACCCGCAACTCGTCAATGGAACCCGCGGGCAGACCGAAGTCTTGCGGCGTGATGCGGTAACGGCAAATCCCGCCATTGCGCAGTTCGGCGACCTCCGTCGGTGCTGCCGGACTGATCTCGTCCAGTCCGTCTGTAGAGCGGACCACCAGCGCACATTCGCTACCCAGCACCTTCAGGGCCTGCGCGAAAACATCCAGCAAATGCATACTGAAGACACCGACTACCTGGCGACGCGCGCCCGCCGGATTGGTCAGCGGTCCCAGCATGTTAAAAAGCGTGCGCACCGCCAGTTCCTTGCGGGCGCTACTGGCGTGCCGCATGGCCTCGTGATGACGGGGCGCAAACAGAAAACCGATGCCGACGGTTTCGATGCACTGCGCGATCCGCGCAGGCGACAGATCAAGAGCCACACCCGCCGCCTCCAGGACATCGGCGCTCCCTGAACGGCTGGACACGGACCGGTTGCCATGTTTGGCCACCTTGGCGCCAGCACAGGCCGCGACGATTGCCGACGCAGTGGAGATATTGAACGTCGACGCGCCATCCCCGCCCGTTCCGCAGGTGTCGATCAGCCGGCTCGTATCCCGGATACGGACTGGCACCAACAGATCACGCATCACCTGGGCGGCCGCAACCAGCTCATCGACAGTCTCGCCCTTGACACGCAGACCCATGAGCAGCGCACCGATCTGGGCCTGCGTGGCGGTTCCTGTCATGACCTCGGTCAGAGCCTGGCGCATCAGATCGGATGTCAGATCGCGGCGATCGGCCAGAACGCGGATGGCTTCCTGGATGACCGGCGGCATCACGCGCGTCCGTTCTGGAGAAAATTCTGCAAAAGTTTGTGGCCGTGCTCACTCAGGATCGATTCGGGGTGAAACTGCACCCCCTCGACCGGCCAATTCTTGTGGCGCAGGCCCATGATTTCGTTATCATCGGCGCTCCAGGCAGTGATCTCGAGACAATCGGGCAGATCATCACGCGCCACCACCAGGGAATGGTAGCGCGTGGCCACAAAGGGACTGGGCAGATCGGCAAAAACTCCCTGTCCGGTGTGCGCTATGGCCGACGTCTTGCCATGCATGACCTGCTGCGCGCGCACCACCTGGCCGCCAAATGCCTGGCCGATGCTCTGGTGACCGAGACAGACACCCAGGATGGGAATTTCCGCGCCAAAGCGCAGAATCAGGTCAAGAGAAATACCCGCCTCATTCGGCGTGCAGGGGCCGGGTGAAATCACGATACGCGCCGGATGCAGACGCGCGATCTCCTCCAGAGAGATCTGGTCATTGCGTGCGACCTTCACATCCTCGCCCAGCTCACCCAGATACTGCACAAGGTTGTAAGTGAAGGAATCATAATTATCGATCATCAGCAACATATGGCACCTACGCTGTCTGTACCACGCCTTAAGGGGTGATACCTGTCCACGTGCCGCGCACTCAACGCGGCGGGCGATTGCCGTCGAGGCCGTTGGCGGCGAGCTGTGCCGCCCGGATCATGGCCCGCGCCTTGTTCAGGGTCTCCTCCCATTCGCTGGCCGCCACCGAGTCGGCGACGATCCCGGCACCGACCTGCAGATAGAGGCGGCGGTCGCGAATGACGGCCGTGCGAATCGCGATGGCCATGTCCATGTTCCCGTGCCAGCCGACATAGCCCACGGCGCCCGCATAGACACCCCGCTTCACCGGCTCGAGCTCGTCTATGATCTCCATCGCCCGCACCTTGGGCGCGCCCGTGAGCGTGCCGGCGGGAAAAGTTGCGCGCAACACGTCGAACGCATCAAGCTCGGGGCGCAGGCGTCCGGTGACATTGGACACGATGTGCATGACATGCGAGTAGCGCTCGATGGTCATCTGGTCGGTGACGGTCACCGATCCAGTCACCGACACGCGACCGACATCGTTGCGTCCAAGATCCACGAGCATGACATGTTCGGCGATTTCCTTCGGATCGGCCAGCAGCTCTTCGGCCAGCATTTCATCTTCGTGCGGATCGCGGCCGCGCCGGCGCGTACCGGCAATCGGCCGGACGACGATCTCGTCGCCATTACGCTGCGCGAGAATCTCCGGCGATGAGCCCACCACCTGAAAATCTCCAAAGTCCAGCAAATACATGTAGGGAGACGGGTTGATGCGGCGCAGTGCCCGATACAGATCCAGCGGCGCAAACTCCGCAGGCGCCGACATGCGCTGCGAAAGGGCCACCTGCATGACATCTCCGGCGCGGATGTACTCGCGGCATCGTTCAACCGCCGCCTCGAATCCGCCGCGCGTGAAGCCCGAGACAAAATCCGCTTCCGTAAGTGGCGCGACCGGCATCGACTGCGGCGGCACAAATGGGGCGCGCAGGCGCTGCTCGAGCTCATCGAGCCGCTCCTGAGCACGCGCCCTTGCGATCTCACCGCCTGCCGCATCGACATAGACGATCAGGGACAGCGTACCGCGCAGGTTGTCGAAGATGACGACCTCGTCGCTCAGCAGAAACAGCGCGTCCGGGACCCTGCTGTCATCGGGCTTACGGATTTCGCCCAGACTCGGCTCGATCTGGCGGACCATCTCATAACCAAAATAGCCGACCAGTCCGCCATGAAATCGGGGCAATGCCGGATCAGGGGCGACGGAGAAGCGGGCCAGAAAATCGCGGACCGCACCCAGCATGTCGGTGCTGGTAAACCGCTCGACCACGATGCCATCGCGCTCAAGCTGCACGCAGTCCCCGCTCACCCGCAGACAGACATGGGCAGGCAGGCCGATCAGAGAGTAGCGGCCCCATTTCTCGCCGCCCTGTACGGATTCCAGAAGGTACGAATAGCGGCCTTGCGCGAGCTTCAGGTAGCAGCTCAAGGGGGTATCGAGGTCGGCCAGCACCTCCCGGACGACCGGGATGCGCCGACCGCCTATGTCATGCCGTGTTTGCGTCTGTTCTGTCATGATGATCGCTCCTCAAGGGACAATGGACCCGCTCACATCCCCCAAGGCACCATCGTTCCATCATCATGACAAACCCCTCTGCGTCATCGAACCGCCATGATAGCGCAAAAGATCCAGAAGGCGCGCCATATCGTCCACGGTCGCGATCGGTCCGAGCGCGGCGAGATCCACGCCATGATTGTATCCGTATTGAACGCCGATGGCGCGCATGCCCGCGGCCTGGGCGGCCTTCATGTCATTGGCGGAATCACCCACAAGCACCGCATCCGCGACACCGACGCCAAGCCGCTCGCAGGCGACAAACACCGGCAGGGGGTCGGGTTTGACCCGCGCCAGGGCGTCCCCGGCAATCACCACGTCAAAATGATCGCGCAATCCCAGCGCCGAAAGCAGCGGCTCGGTGAAGCGTCTTGCCTTGTTGGTGACACACGCCAGCCGGAAACCGTGGTCTTTCAGGTCCTGCAGGGTCCCGGGCACATTCGGATAGACCTGGCTCAAATCAGCCACATGCGCCTCATAGGCGTCACCAAAGAGCCCTTGCGCCTCGCGAAAGAGACCTTCATCCGGTTCGCCAAAGCGCTCACCGGTCAGGGCGCGCTTGATCAGGCGCGGAATGCCGTCGCCGATCCAGCCGGCGACCGTCACCTCGTCGAAGGTGGCGCGACCCATGGCCTTTAGCATGACATTGGCCGCTTGCGCAATGTCGGCGGCCGTATCGACAAGAGTCCCGTCGAGATCGAACAAGACAGCGGCAGCTTGAATGTTCATTGGATGCTCAGGAGACCTTGGCGAGCTCTGCACGCATCCGCGCAATCGTGGCGCGATAGTCAGGCGTGCTGAAGATGGCTGATCCGGCAACAAACGTGTCGGCGCCCGCAGCGGCGATGTCGGCGATGTTCTCAACCTTGACACCGCCATCGATCTCCAGCCGGATGGACCGTCCGCTCGCATCGATCCGTTCGCGCACCTGCCTCAGCTTGGTGAGAGACGAATGGATGAAGCTCTGGCCACCAAAACCCGGATTGACCGACATGATCAGGATCATGTCGACCTTGTCCATGACATAATCCAGGTACGAAAGCGGCGTGGCGGGATTGAAGACCAGGCCACACTTGCACCCACTTGACTGCACGAGACTCAACGACCGGTCGATGTGCTCAGTCGCTTCCGGATGAAAGGTGATATACGTTGCGCCAGCCTTGGCAAAATCCGGAATCAACCGGTCGACAGGCTTGACCATGAGATGCACGTCGATGTCAGCGGTCACCTTGTTCTTGCGCAACGCCTCACAAACGAGCGGACCGATCGTAAGGTTTGGCACGTAGTGGTTGTCCATGACATCAAAATGTATGATGTCAGCACCCGCCGCTAGCACATTGTGGACTTCCTCGCCCAATCGCGCGAAGTCCGCAGACAGGATGGAGGGCGCAATCTTGAAGTCTCGCATTCGGTTCCCCTGGCCAAAGTTCGCAATGTACCCGATCGACGAGCGTTTTGCAGCATCCGGCTGGCCGCAGGCGATCCGGGTAACACCGGACCCATCCTGTGGTCTATACACTTTTTTGAGGACAAGCGAGGACGAACATGCAGATAGGGATCATGGGGCTTGGCAAGATGGGCCTGAACATGGCCAGGAGACTGCTGGCGGACCAGCATGAGGTCATCGGCCTCGATCATCACCCGGAGAACCGCGAGGAACTGGTTGCGGCGGGGGGTCGCGCCACCGACACCCTTGAGAGCCTCGTGGCGGCGTTGACCGGGTCACGCATGGTCTGGCTGATGATTCCGGCAGGTGCCCCTACAGAAGAGGCCCTGGCGCGCCTGCAAGGGCTTCTTGGGCGGGGCGACCTCGTCATCGAGGGCGGCAGCACGTTCTATCGGGACTCGATACGGCGCGCAGAAACCTTTGCGGCTCTGGGCATCGATTATCTCGATGCCGGCACCAGCAGGGGCATCTGGGGACTGAAAAGCAGCGATTGCCTGACGGTGGAGGGTCCAGAGGCCGCATTTCGTCGCGCTGAACCCGTGTTTGCGGCACTGGCACCACCCGAGGGCTATCGTCACGTCGGCCCGAGCGGGGCCGGCTATTTTGCCAAAATGGTCCACAATGGCATCGAATACGGATTGCCGGAAACCTATGCCGAAGGCTTCGAATTGCGGAATGCCGCGCCGTTTGCGCTCGACTTGCCTGACCTTGCGCGCCTCTGGAATCAAGACAGCGTCGCGCGATCGTGGCTCCTTGAGCGCGCCGGCGAAGCGCTTGCCAATCCCGGCTTTGGCGGTATCAGCGACTATGTCGAGGACTCGGGCGAGGGACGCTGGACCGTGACAGAAGCCATCGAACGCGATGTGCCAGCGCGCGTGATCACTCTTGCGCTCCTAAACCGGGCCGCCCTGCGCCGGGAATTCGGCGGCCACAGGGTGCATGCCTCATGACGGACAAGCCCCAG
>JAJYHH010000062.1:6007-9921 GCA_021784845.1 Pseudomonadota bacterium | reverse complement strand
TGGCCCCCGTGAAATGAGCGGTGTGGTCATGCCGCCAGCAGCAAAAACTTGCCAAAGCGACCCAGGAGCGGCTCGATGCCGCGCCTGGGCGCCGCAGGAACCTCCGGCCTTCAGGCTGGAGAGGATGTCAACTACAGGTATCAGGTGAAGAGTCACTCGGACTTTCGCTGGTTGTCCGGCACCTCAAGGGCTCGGTAGAGTCTTCCCATCAGCGGTCTGGCAGATCGGGGTCGCTGACGACTCTTTTTTATATTCTCATGAAAGGACACATGACGATGCGAACGGGAACAGTAAAGTGGTTCAACGAGGCCAAGGGGTTCGGATTCATCGCGCCGCAGGATGGCAGCCCCGATGTATTTGTCCATTACTCCGCCATCCAGGGTGAAGGATTCCGCAACCTCACCGAGGGACAGATGGTCGAATTCGAAAGCACACGCGGCCAGAAGGGGATGCAGGCGACTCACGTCCGCTCGACGCGCTAGCCCGAACGCATCGCACCACAAAAACAGGGAGCCTTGCGGCTCCCTGTCGTTTGTCGGATCGTCTACTTGATTGACCGCAGATGCATGGTGAAGATGAGGGTGGCGTTGGGAGGAATCGGCCCATTGCCACGCGGCCCGTAGGCCAGATGCCCGGGGATATAGATGCGCCATGTGGACCCGACCGGCATCCGCACAAGCGCTTCCTGCAGTCCCTGGATCAGTCCGCGCAGCGGGAACACCGCCGGCTTACCCGCCGTCTTCGTGCTGGCAAAGACGTGGCCATTTATGAAGCTTCCCGTGTAATCCGCCTCAACCGTCTGACTGAGCGCCGGATGGGGACCGCTACCCTGATGCAGGATCTGGTATTGCACGCCGTCAGGAAGAACACGCACACCTGGCCGCTTGGCGTTCTTTTCCAGGAAAGCGCGGCCTGATGCCTGTTCCTGTGCGGCGAGCGCATGGATCGCCGCCGCATTGCGAGCGGCCATCTCTTTCTGGAAATTCTCTACGGCCGCCGCCATTTCCTTCGGGGGCAACAAAGGCCTGGCGCCCTTCAGGGCGTCGCTGATGCCGCGCGTGAAGATACGGGGCTGCACAGGGATGTGGTTGTTACGGACGTTCTCGCCGAACTGATAGCCCAAGCTATAGCTCAGCCGTTCCTGGGGGGACAAAGCAGCCATGGCAGACGCCGTCATCATGCAGCCGGCAACCACCAGGGCGATAGACTTCTTGATCATGCACGCTCCTAGCTGAAGAAGACGGATCGCTGGTTCGCCTACCTGCCTGCTCGGGATCCGAAAAGAGCCGGCCGGTTTAAGTGTACCGATAGCAGCAGGCAAAACATAGGCCCCCCTGCGCCCGTGGCGCAGGGGGGCACCGATCCAGATTCTTTAAGCCCCCTTCTTCGAGCTGACCGCCGCGGCAAGACCGCAGTCCGCAGCCTGGGCCCGCTCGAAGCGAGCGGCGATGTCCTTCCAGTTCCAGATATTCCAGACCGCCTCGAAAAAGCGCGCCTTGTCATTGTGATACTGGAGATAATAGGCATGCTCCCAGGCATCCAGCACCATGATCGGGATACCGCCCGTGGTCGTCTCCGACTGGTGGTCGTGGATCTCTGTCGTCATCAACCGCTTGCCGGCCGGATCCCAGACCAAAGCCGCCCAGCCTGAACCCATGGTGGTCATCGCGGCATTGGTGAACTGGCCCTTCAGCGCCTCGAATGAACCGAAATCCCGGTCGATCGCCTTGGCCAGCGCGCCATCCGGGCGGCCCCCGCCCTGGGGCGACAGATTCTTCCAGAAGAGAGAGTGCAGGATGTGCCCGGAAAGGTTGAAGGCGAGCGCATGCTCAAGGGCCGCGACGCGGGCGAAATTCTTCGTCTCCTGTGCTTCCTTCAGCCCCTCAAGAGCCTGGTTCGCACCGTTTACATAGGCCAGATGATGCTTGTCGTGGTGAAGCTCCATGATCTTGGCCGATACGTGCGGCTCAAGTGCCCCATAATCGTAATCGAGATCGGGCAGGACATATTTTTCCACGTTATTCTCCTTCTGCATTGGGTGTTATGGATTTTATTGCTGGCAGCCAGGATACAAGGAGCCCGCAGGCACCGGGAACAGCCGGGCACGACGCAGGCAATCCACGCGGCCGCCATGCACAGGCGAACAGAAAATCCACCCGCACCAGCCGTGATGGGGGTTGTGTTGCCGGTTTTCAAGGACTTGGCGAAAGCCGCGTCCGATACTGTCCCGTGGCGCGGTCACGCACAAGATCTCCCGAGCGGAACGGGAACGTGCCGCGCGCGCGATCGGCAAAGTAAAGCCGCAGCGTCTCGTGAATCGCCGGAAAGGCGATCTGGTCCCAGGGGATCTCGTGCTCGCCAAACAGCGCCACCTCGAGACTCTCCGTCCCCGGTCCGAAATCGAGATCGCGCAGCCGCGCGCGGAACATGAGATATACCTGGCTTATGTGGGGCAGATTGAAGAGTGTGTAGAGCCCTTCGATGTCGACCCGTGCCGACGCCTCCTCGAGCGTCTCGCGGGCGGCCGCTTCGCTGGTCGTTTCTTCGTTCTCCATGAAGCCGGCAGGCAGGGTCCAGAACCCATAGCGGGGCTCGATGGCCCGCCGGCACAGCAGAATGCGCCCCTCCCAGGAGGGCAGGCAGCCGGCCACCACCTTCGGATTCTCATAATGAATCGCCTGGCAGCTCTCACAGACGTCGCGCATCCGCGTGTCGCCCTCCGGCACACGCCTGACCAACACCGCGCCACATTCCCCACAGAATTTCATGATGCCATTCTAGCGCGACTTTTGCCGAAGCTCATGCCCTTACGGCTGAAGCCCGCGCGCCGCCGCCAGGGATTGACCCTCGCCTGCGGGCGGCGTAGCGTTCGTGTATGAGTGACACTAACACGCGACCCGCCACCGCTGTGGTACTTTTTACCATGGACCGGGGGCTGAAGGTCCTCCTCGTCGGCGGCAGCCGCTGGCATCTGCCGTGCGGACCCGTGGAAGACGGGGAGAGCCTCGCTGCCTGCGCAAAACGCATGGTGACGAACGCCGTCCGGCACTCCGAGATTTATCTGGAGCAACTCTATACCTTCGACGGCGCCACCCTGGGCACGCAAGGCACCGGCATCGTCGTTACCTATTACGCGCTGGCACCCCTGGACAAAGTGGGCATACCAGACCGGGACAGCCGCTGGTTCGCGCTCGCCGACGCACCCGCGCTACCGGACGGTCATCAACGGATCGTCGACTGCGCAGGCGACAGATTGACGGCAAAGCTCGCCTACACGACCATTGCGCACCAGTTCCTGCCAGACCAGTTCACCCTGGCCGAACTGCAGGCGGTGTATGAAGCCATAAGCCAGCAACCCCTCGACAAGCGCAACTTCCGCCGGCGCCTGCAGTCTTCCGATCATCTGGTGGAAACAGGCGGCATCCGGCGCGACGGCCGCCACAGGCCGGCTCGCCTCTACCGGCTGCGCCAACCGGATCAGGTGGCCGCCTTGCGGCAAGGAAACCCGAAATGAACATGATCCAGTCGTTTACCCGCAGCCTGCCCGGCACCGTACCCGACCGCGCGCAGCAGATCCGCCGCATCAAGGCGCTACTGAAGAAGGAAGATGCGGTGCTCGTCGCTCACTATTACACAGATGCCGATCTGCAGGCGCTGGCCGAAGAGACCGGGGGTTATGTATCGGATTCCCTGGACATGGCGCGCTTCGGGCATGATCATCCGGCCACCACACTGGTGGTCGCCGGCGTGCGCTTCATGGGTGAAACCGCCAAGATCCTGAACCCCGAAAAGCGTGTCCTGATGCCGACGCTCGAGGCCACCTGTTCGCTCGACGAGAGCTGCCCGGCGGAGGATTTCATTCCGTTTTGCGACAGCCATGCCGATCGCACGGTAGTCGTTTATGCCAATACCAG
>JAJYHH010000062.1:0-5454 GCA_021784845.1 Pseudomonadota bacterium | reverse complement strand
GCGGCGCGGAAATCCGTCGAACGCATGCTGACCTTCGCCGCCGAACAGCGCAAACCCGTGCTCGGTCTTGGCAACGCCTAGACCTTCGGCCGTGGCAGCGGCCGAGGGCGCCCGGTAGGCTGAACGCATGGCTGCGCGCAGTCAGACGAAATCGCCCGTGTGGACCCTGGCGAACCTGGGCATCAAGGGGCTGGTCTTAGGGGTCGCCCGGACCGTAAACGACTGTGAACTGAGCGGCTACAGCGCGCAGCTTGCCTATTATTTCTTTCTGTCGCTGTTCCCGACCCTGCTCGTTCTGACCACCGCGCTTACCGACCTGCCGATGACGCGCCAGCACGGCATGCTGTTTGCCTTTCTTGCCCATATGCTGCCCGCGCAGGCCCTGCGGCTCGTCAGCGCCAACCTCACAACCCTGCAGCACACGCACAAAGGCGGTCTGCTGTCCTTCGGCGCCCTTTTTGCCCTGTACAGCGCCGGCAACGCCCTGATCGCGGTGAGCGCGGGACTCAACCGCACCTTCGGCGTGCCCGAACGCCGCCCGTACTGGCGGGTGTGGCTAATGGCAATGGCCGTGACCGGGGCGCTTTCCATCCTGCTGCTGGTGGCCGCAACGCTGTTTTTCTTCGGGCCACGGCTTGTTCTACTGATGGCCGTCGACCTCGGCTGGAACGTCGCACCGGCCCTGCTTGATCTGATCCGCTGGCCGGTGATTCTCGGTGCCCTGACAGAGGCCACAGCGCTCATCTATCACTTTGCGCCGGATGTCCGCCAGGAATGGCACTGGATTACCCCTGGTGCCGTCTTTTCGGTGGCCGGATGGCTTGCAAGCTCCGCCCTCTTCGCCTTTTATGTCGACCATTTCGGATCGTACAACCGCATGTACGGATCAATCGGCGCGGTGATCGTGCTGCTGACATGGATGTATTTGAGCGGCTGGCTGCTGCTGGTCGGGGGTGCGATCAATGCGGTTTTGGCTGCCGCCCGCAAGACGCGCCCGTCACCGGCCACGCCTCACGGCATCTGAACACGCCGAAGCGTACCGTGCAGCTGTGCGCGCACGATGGCCGGCGTCTGCGGCAGCGCGGCGATCGCCGCGACGACACGCCCGCCCAGACCGTCGCGAAAGCCCGGATCGGTCGCAAGCAGCCGATCCAGATATTGCGCGGCCGCTACATAATCGTCCTCACGCAGGGCAAGCCCGGCGGCGGCAAACAGGGTATCCGCATCCGGGGCCCCGGCAAGCGCCGAGACGACCGCATCGGGTTCTGCCTGCAGGGCCTGCACGATGAGACTCAAATGCGCATGCAGATTCACCATCTCCTCGGGACGCACCGCGCGCGGAACCGCCTCCAGCAAGGCCAACGCCTCGGCCGGCCGCCCGTCGAGCACGAGCAGCTTGGCAACCCGCAGAGCCGAGAACGGGTCTTCGGGATGTTGCAGGGCCGTTTGCGCCGCCAGCGCCGCCGCACGGCCGATATCGCCCCGCACATAGGCCTGATCGGCGCCGTCGGGCGCCGGTGCGTAGCGCCCAAGGAAGTCGCGCAGGGCCGGTTCCGGCTCCACACCCTGCAGGCGGCCAACGACGCCGCCATCGCGGAACATGTGCAGCATCGGCAACGCCCGGATACCGAGGTCACGGGCCAGACGCGGATGCTCATCGACGTTGATCATGACGCCGAACACACGCCCACCGTAGTCGCCAAGCACCCGCACGACACGGGGCATAAGCACCAGACAGGGGCCCGCCTGCGGCGACCAGAAATTGACCAGCACAGGTCCACGGCGTGAATTTTCGAGAACGACCCGGGAGAAATTATCGGCCGTCCCGTCCACTACATAAGGAAGCAGGGCCATGGCTTAGGGCAGGCGGCTGCGGATGCCGATGAAATTGGTGCCCGTTCGCAGCCCCCGCGCGTATTCCAGGCGCACGCCGCCAAGCCGCAGGCCCACACCGGCGCCCAGTGTACGGATCGGATGCAGCGGCACCGGACTGATGATGCCACCCTCCGCGCAGGCATGCGCGAAGGTTTTGCAGGAACCGAGGTCGGGTTTCAGGATCAGCGACCCCGCGATGCCAGACCGCGCCCCGGCCTGCGCCTGCGACTGCGTGGAGCGCACCGGGTTCAAGAGATCGGCAAGCGATGCGGGGCGACCGCCCAGCACCGAAGCCGGCGCGATGCGCGCGATCACATGCGGCCCCGGCCCATGCGCAACGGCATGCGCCGCCAGTGGCGCAATCACGCTCAGCAAACCCAGCCATCGCCGTACCGTCCTCACCGCCATGAGTCCCCCGAAACGCATTCACCCTGACCCTGCAACCACCCCATCATGCCTTGGTTCACCACCCCATCAAAGCCCCGCCCGGCGGGCGGACAGGGACAAAACCCTCCTTCTTTGAGACCCCCGGATCGGCCACGCGTTCAGCCAGACGGCGCAGACCGCGTTTCCCCGACTGCGCCCGTCTCCTGCACGGGGCGGCGCGCAAACCGGGCATGTGCGGGATGCGGTCTGCTATCATGCAGGGCGCCTCCCGTGGAGACCGCTTTGCCACGGGGAGACAGACATCGAGGCGACAGGGGTGGCCCCGCATCCCCTGGCCTGACCCGGGACCCCCTGGGAACCAATGCCCGGATATCCGCACAACCCGATGGAAAGAGAACACTACAGTATAGCCGCTTACAAGAATCTGTCGCTGGAAGACCGGTTGGCGCTCGCGCTCAAGACCGAACTCACCGTTGCCGAACGCGACTGCATCCTGCGGCACGAACAATGGATGCAGGTGCGCTGCTATTTTGCGCGGCGCGCCGACCTGACCGCAGGCGAGATCGCCGTTCTCCTTGATGATCAGGATCACGTTATCCGGCTTTGCATCGCCAAGCGCCCCGATCTCGACGCAAGCCAGGTCGCACGGTGCGTGCGCGACCGTGATCCGAATGTTCGCTATTTCATCGCCCGCAACAGCCTTCTCGAAACCGCGCAACGCCAGATTCTTCTCGAAGACACCGACCCTTTGGTGCGCCGGGCGGCGGCCAAGGGGCCACGTCCGGCCCGCATTGAAGGCCGCCCCGGACAGGCAGTCCTGATCCGCTAGAAGCCTTGCCCGCGCGCAGCGCTCATGGCTGCGCACGAAACGAGCCGGAGCGCGGATTGCCACGCCCGCCCATCTTGCATAGTGTCAGAAGATCGTCCGCCGTGTCGCAGGCTTCGGGGAGTCATGATGAATACCGACACCAGCTCTCTGCAGATTGCCGACTATGCGTTGATCAGCAACACGACAACCGGCGCCCTGGTGGGGCGCAATGGTTCCATAGACTGGTTTTGCCCATCGCGCATCGACGCACCGGCCTGTTTCGCGGCGCTTTTGGGCGGACCCGAACAGGGCTACTTCCGGATCGCACCCATAGCGGCGGTGACCGCCTGCAGGCGGCGATACCAGCGGGACACCATGATTCTGGAAACCGACTTCGAGACCGCTGAAGGCGCCGTCCGGCTTATCGATTTCATGCCAATAGAAATGGAAGAGTTTCCCGTCAGTTCGCACGTGATACGCATCGTCGAGGGCCTGCGGGGGCGCGTCGAGGTAGCTTTGCAGCTCGTTATCCGTTTTTACTATGGATCGATGCGGCCGTGGATACGCGAGGTCGACACCATCCACACGGCCGTCGGCGGCCCCGACAGTCTTGACATCGAGGGCTCCGTTGCCCTGCACGCCGACGATGGCCGCCTCGATGCACACTTTACGCTGGAAGCCGGTCAACGCGCCCATTTTCGCCTGTCATACCGCAGTTCCCACCGTCCGCACACCAGACCATTTGATGTCTACAAATCTCTGCACCAGACCGCCGCGTGGTGGCGGACATGGGTCGGTCAATGCACCTATCAAGGTCCGTGGCGCAATGAGATCATGCGCTCTCTGCTCACTTTGAAAGCCCTGACCTCACGCACAACGGGGGGCATCGCCGCCGCTCTCACCACCTCGCTGCCGGAACGGATCGGTGGCACGCGCAACTGGGATTACCGGTTCTGCTGGCTGCGGGATTCCACCTTCACCTTGTGGGCCCTGTTGAGCAGCGGCTATCGCCAGGAAAGCGTGGCATGGGAACACTGGCTGCTGCGCGCAGTGGCCGGCGACCCCGCCGATCTGCAGATCGTGTATGGCATCAGTGGCGAGCGCTGGCTTGCCGAACGGGAAATCCCCTGGCTTGGCGGCTACAGGAATTCGCGGCCCGTACGCGTGGGCAATGCCGCCTCGGGTCAGTTCCAGATCGATGTCTACGGCGAGATCATGGATTCCCTGCATGTCGCACAGGCCAATGGCATCCGGCCGGAACGGCACGCCTGGGACATCCAGCTTAGCCTTATGGATTTCCTGGAGTCGCACTGGCAAAAACCCGATGACGGCATCTGGGAGGTGCGCGGCGGCCGGCAGCACTTCACACACTCGAAGATGATGGCATGGGTGGCCTTCGACCGGGCCGTGAAAGATGCCCGGGCCTACCATCCGGATGCACCGATCGAGCGCTGGATCCGCATCCGCGACACCATCCATGCCGAGGTTTGCGCACGGGGTTTTAACAAGGACAAGGGGAGCTTCACGCAGTGCTACGGGTCATCTGCCCTCGATGCCAGCCTGCTCATGATGCCGCTCGTCGGTTTTCTGTCGGCGCGCGACCCGCGCGTGCGCGCGACGGTCGCGGCCATAGAGCGCGAATTGACGGAGGATGGCCTGGTGTTGCGTTACCGCACCAGTGGTGATGTAGACGGCCTGCCCGAAGGGGAAGGCCTGTTCCTGCCCTGCTCCTTCTGGCTGGTCGACAATCTGGCCCTGCAAGGCCGGCGAGCAGAGGCCGAGCAACTCTTCTTGCGTCTCCTGTCGCTGCGCAATGACGTGGGGCTTCTCTCGGAAGAATACGACCCCCGCACCCGGGAATTGATCGGCAACATCCCGCAGGCCTTTACGCATGTGGGCCTGATCAATTCGGCCCGCAACCTGACAGGCGACGGCCTGGGCGCGCGCCGCGCCTTTGCAAGTCCGCCCTCGCATCCCGAAATCACCTGACCAGGCCACAACGAGACTGCGCGCGGACAAGGACGCGGAAACGGTGACCCGCGCGGGCTGGCGTGACATAAAAGTGTCACAGTCGTGACACACAATGGGCCCGTCGATCACAACGACGCTCACTCAGGGGGAATCATGAAACCGATCCATCGAGGCAGACGGGCCACCATTGCCATGGCCTGCGCCTGCGCCCTTGCCGCGCCGGCCACGTACGCCGAAACGCTGGGCCAATTTTTGAGCCAGGGACAGTACAACGGGGTCGTGCGGACCTACTATTTCAGCCGCATGTACGGCGCCAAGGCACCCAACGCCAACGCCTTCGCGCTGGGCGGCATGTTCAACTACACCACGCCGACATTCTGGGATGGATTCGGTGTAGGCCTTAGCTTTTTCAC
>JAJYHH010000021.1 GCA_021784845.1 Pseudomonadota bacterium | reverse complement strand
CCGTAATGGAGAGTGTGGGTGAGCACATGCGTGGTCGCCTCGCGCCACGGCACCAGTTCCCCGTCATACCAGATCACGCCATCCCGGTCGGCCATCGACATACGTACAAACCTCCTCAAAAAACGCCTCCCGCGGGAGGCTCATGCCCAGACTGCCTATCATACGCAAGGCGCGCCAGCCCGTCAGCAGCCGCGCCGGGGCCGGATTGCCCATCCCCGTTACGTTCCCGCGGGCCTATACTTGACCCCATGGTCAGTCTGCTCGACGAACGTCTGGAAGAGTATGCCCGCGCACACAGCGCCGATGCGCCACCCGTCCTGCGCGAGCTCGAACTCTACACCAGGGCCCACCGTAGCGACGCCGGCATGCTCTGCGGACCCGTCGAGGGTGCCCTGCTGCGTTTGCTCGTCGCCATCACCGGTGCCCGGCGCGTCCTCGAAATCGGCATGTATACGGGGTATTCGGCCTTAAGCATGGCCTTCGGCCTGCCCGATGACGGCGAGCTCGTTGCCTGCGAGCAGGACCCCGAAGTCGCCGCCATCGCCGAACTCTTTTTCGGTCGCACGCGCGTCGGTCGCAAAATCCGCATCCGCATGGGGGACGCGGCCGCCACCCTGGAGGCGTTGCGCGATGAGTCCTTCGATCTGGTATTCATCGACGCCGACAAGGAAAACTACGGACTCTATTACGATCGCACCCTGCCGCTTGTGCGTCCGGGCGGCCTCGTCGTCGCCGACAATACCTTGTGGTCGGGGCGGGTTCTCGCCCCCCGGACAGCGGCCGATCTCGGCATAAGCGCCTTCAACCGGCGTGTCCGCGAGGACCCCTCGGTGGAGACCGTCATGCTGACCGTCCGCGATGGCGTGACGGTCATCCGCAAACGGTTGACCCGCCGCTAGCGCCGCATCGAATCGAAGAATTCGGCGTTGTTCTTGGTGGCTTTCAGCTTGTCGAGCAAAAACTCCGACCCCTCGAGGTCATCCATCGGGTGGAGCAGCTTGCGCAGGATCCACAGCTTCTGCAGTTCTCCGGCCTCGATCAGCAACTCCTCGCGCCGCGTGCCGGACCGGTTGATATTGATGGCCGGGTACACGCGCTTTTCCGCAAGACGGCGATCCAGGTGGATCTCCATGTTGCCGGTGCCCTTGAACTCCTCGTAGATGACGTCGTCCATTTTCGAGCCGGTCTCGACCAGGGCGGTGGCGAGGATCGTCAGGCTGCCGCCTTCCTCGATGTTGCGCGCCGCGCCGAAGAAGCGTTTGGGGCGCTGCAGGGCGTTGGCGTCGACGCCGCCCGTCAGTACCTTGCCGGATGCCGGCACCACCGTGTTGTAGGCGCGCGCCAGGCGGGTGATGGAATCGAGCAGGATGACCACGTCGCGCTTGTGCTCGACGAGCCGCTTGGCCTTCTCGATCACCATCTCGGCCACCTGGACGTGGCGCGTGGCCGGTTCATCGAAGGTCGACGAAATGACCTCGCCGCGCACGGAACGCGTCATCTCCGTGACCTCTTCCGGGCGCTCATCGATCAGCAGCACGATCAGCACGCATTCCGGGTGATTGGCGGTGATCGAGTGGGCAATCTGCTGGAGCATGACGGTTTTGCCGCTTTTGGGCGACGACACGATCAGGCCGCGCTGCCCCTTGCCGATCGGCGCGATGAGGTCGATCACCCGCGATGTGAGGTTCTCCGCTGACGCGTTGGCTTGTTCGAGTTTGAGGCGCTTTAAGGGATGGAGGGGAGTCAGGTTTTCGAAGAGGACCTTGTTGCGCGCCTCTTCGGGTGGCTGAAAGTTGATGTTCTCCACCTTCAGCAGTGCGAAATACCGTTCCGATTCCTTGGGCGGGCGGATGTTGCCGGTGACGGTATCGCCCGTGCGCAGATTGAAGCGGCGAATCTGGCTCGGACTCACGTAGATGTCATCGGGTCCCGCCAGATAGGAGCTGTCGGCGGACCGCAGGAAACCGAAACCGTCCTGGAGAATTTCCACCACGCCCTCGCCGACGATGTCTTCGCCCTTTTTGGCCTGGGCTTTCAGGATGGCGAAGATGAGGTCCTGCTTGCGCAGGCGGCTGCCCCCTTCGAGGTCGAGGGCTGCTGCCATCTCGACGAGTTCGGTGGCGGGTTTTCGCTTCAGTTCAGAAAGATGCATAGTCATTTTTTGAGAAACCATCAGGCACGGACATGCGGGTGATCCCGCGGCCTAATTCAGAAAGGGGTTGAGGAAGAGGTTTAAAGTTGCATCGGGTCGGGCGCGAATCGCTGACACCTTATCACCCCGGCCACCGAGCGTCCAGCCCTCTTTGACGCCCCGGCGGGGCGATCAGAGGTTGTCGTCCAAAAATGCCGACAGCTGGGACTTCGACACCGCGCCCACCTTGGTCGCCTCGACCTTGCCGCCCTTGAACAGCATAAGCGTCGGGATGCCGCGGATGCCGTATTTGGGCGGCGTGGCCGGATTGTCATCGATGTTGAGCTTGGCGACCGTGATCCGGCCGGCGTAGTCCCGGGCCACTTCCTCCAGGACCGGTGCGATCATTTTGCAGGGGCCGCACCATTCGGCCCAGTAGTCAACGAGAACGGGGCCGCTTGCATTCAGTACGCTGTCCTGAAAAGTTTCGTCGGTCACATGGAGGATGCCTTGCGTCATGTCGTAGGTCCCAGGCTTAAGGTTGAGTGGAAGAAGGCGACTGCGGTGCGGTATTGTGGACGCAAGCGCTCGCCGTTGGCAAGGGCGAGGCACCCCGGTTTCCCTTACCCTCCTTTTTTTTGCTATTCTAGCCCATTAATGACAAACACCCATTTGAGTCACCTCGTTTTTTCCAGCCTGTCGCTGCCCGAGCCCGTCGCCCGGGGCATCGAGCATGCGGGCTTCGTCCACTGCACACCCATTCAGGCCGCGGCTTTGCCGCTTGCGCTGGCCGGGCGCGATGTCGCCGGGCAGGCGCAGACGGGAACCGGCAAAACCGCCGCGTTTCTCGTTGCCACCTTCACGCGCCTGTTGACCTGTCCGGCGCCGGCCGGCCACAAGCCCAATCAGCCGCGCGCGCTGATTCTCGCGCCCACGCGGGAACTGGCCATCCAGATCCACAAGGACGCGGAGCTTCTCGGCGCCTTCTGCGGCCTGAAGCTGCGTCTGGCCTACGGCGGCACGGGCTACGACACCCAGCGCAAGGCCATCGAGGAAGGGGTCGATGTGCTGATCGGGACGCCGGGCCGCCTCATCGATTATTTCAAGCAGCACGTCTTCGACCTGCGCGCGATCGCGGTCATGGTGCTAGACGAGGCCGACCGGATGTTCGACCTGGGGTTCATCCGCGATATCCGTTTTCTGCTGCGGCGGATGCCCGATCCCGCGCAGAGGCTCAGCATGCTGTTTTCAGCGACGCTCTCCTATCGCGTCACGGAACTGGCCTACGAGCACATGAACAACCCCGAGCTCGTGCGCATCGAGGGCGAACAGATGACCGCCGACCGGGTGCGCGAGCGGCTCTACCATCTCGGCCGGGAGGAAAAGCTGCCGGCGCTGGTGAGCCTGCTGCGCAGCGAAGCGGCCGCGCGCGCACTGGTCTTTACCAACACCAAGCACGTCGCCGAGCGCGTGCAGTCCTGGCTTGGCGCCAACGGTTTCGCCGCCGAGGTGCTTTCCGGCGATGTCCCGCAGCCGCGCCGCCAGCGCCTTCTCGGTGAATTCAGCGAGGGCCGGTTCTCCGTGCTCGTGGCCACCGACGTGGCCGCGCGCGGTCTGCACATCAGCGACGTGACACATGTCTTCAACTATGACCTGCCGCAGGACGCTGAAGACTATGTCCACCGCATCGGCCGCACCGCCCGCGCCGGCGCAACCGGCGATGCGATCAGCCTGGCGTGCGAAGAATATGCCTTCTCGCTGCTCGACATCGAGGAGTATATCGGCCACAAGATCCCGGTGGAGCGCGTGACGGACGCCCTGCTGGTGCCGCTCGTGCCGCCAGAGCGCGTGCCGTCCGGGGCGTCAGACCGCCATCCGGAGGCCGGTCACGCCTCGCGCCGTCGCAGCCGCCCGGGGACACGCCCCCACGGCGCTCCGGCCAGGACCGCTCCGCCCAGGGCTCGACCGGCGGGGCCTGCGCCGCAGGCGGTCGCGCCACCGGCGCCAGAGCGGCCGGCCGCGCGTCCGCTGCCCCCGCCCCCGCCAGCACCGGTGGCCCGGCGCCTGGGCAAGAAGGAACCCGAAAAGCCCGTGCTCGGCTGAGAACTCAAGGGGGAGGCAGGCTCGTCACCGCAAAGCCTGCCAGGCGGATCGGCCCCGTGGTCTGGCTGATCGTCATCCCCTGGTAATATCCCGCCGCGTTGGCAAAACCCACGGGCGTGAACGTCACCATGGACGGCAGGCCGTCAATCACCGTGATCGGCAGCCAGTGGCCGTTTTTGTGCGCGAAATACAGCTGTTCGTTCAGCCGGTAATACGGGACATAGCCCCCATTGACCGGAAAGTAGCGGACGCCCACCTCGCACAAGAGGGCCGCGCCGGTGCGCCGCACGGCGTACAGCTTGACTTCCATGTCGGGCTGCGGTGAGCTGCGGGGGGCGCCGGGCTCTATGGTCCAGTTCGTGGCGCCCACATACGGAGTCGGCGCCGGATATTCTCCCGGCTGCGCGGGCACCGACAGGGTGATGGTCTGGCCGTCGTGGACATGGTTTAGCACCAGCAGCGAGGGTGTGCCAAACAGGCCGGGCAGGAGTGCCGCCACCGTTCTGCGATGCCTTCCGGTACGCAGGGCGCGACGCAGGAGACGGATCGTGGATTTGATACTGGGATTCTTTTTTGGCATCGTCGGCAGCGCGTATTTCGTCTATGGGCGCAAGCAGCAGCACGGCATGGCGCTTGTGAGCGGTGTGGCGCTCATGGTGTATTCCATGCTGGTGAGCGGTGCGCTCTGGTTGATCGTGCTCGGTGTCGGCTTCATGGTTTTGCCCTTCGTCGTTTCGTTTTAGGCGCAAGGCGTGTCCACAGCGCGCGCAGGCGCGCCGATGGCGGATCGCCGGTGATGGTGTGCGCCCGTCCGTTCGCCCCCCGATAGACGACAAACGGGACGCCCTGCGCCCCGCCCTCCCCGAGCAGCTGTTCGTTGATGCGCAAGGCCCGCCCGATGGATGCGGTGGCCCGCCGCGGCACGATCGCCCCGCCGCCAGGCCCGAAACCGTTTTCGGCGGCGGCCAGGGCCTCCCTGGGATGTGGCGCCCGCAGCAGCGCGGCGGCCTTGCCGAAACTCGACAGCGTGAGAATCCCGACGGGAATCCACTCGACGGTCAGGGTGCGCGCGCGCAGCAACGTCTGCACCTGCGCGTAAAGATGGTGGCAATAAGGACAGTTGGGGTCAAAGAAGATGGCAAACGCCGTGGGTCCGTGGCCCTCGCGGATGCTTGCGGCGGTCTGCAGGCGGGCCCAGTAGGTGGCGGCGACGACGACGCCGGCGTGCGCACAGGCGCTCTGCGCACACAGGAAAAGCCCCAATACCATGGCATGCACTTTCATATGTCGGAGTATAGGCGATCGCCGCTAGGGCGACAGCCAGTCGCGCGGCTGCAGGTAGCGTTCATAGAGCAAAGCCTCGGGCGTGCCCGCCTGCGGCTGCCAGTTGTAGCGAAAGCGCACCTCGGGCGGCAGTGACATGAGAATGGACTCGGTGCGCCCGCCGGACTGCAGACCAAAAAGCGTGCCGCGGTCGTATACGAGGTTGAATTCCACATAGCGGCCGCGCCGGTACAGCTGAAAATCCCGCTCGCGCTGCCCGTAGGGCGTCTGCGCCCGGCGCCGGACGATGGGCTCGTAGCCGGCCGAAAACGCCTCTGCGACGCGCTTTAGGAAGGCAAAGTTGTGCGTAAACCCCCCTTCGTGCAGATCATCGAAGAAAAGGCCGCCAATGCCCCGCTGTTCCTGGCGATGGCGGATGACGAAGTATTCGTCGCACCAGGCCTTGAAGCGCCGGTAGGAGTCCTTGCCGTGCAGTGCGCAGGCATCGCGGGCCATGCGGTGCCAGTGTGTGGCATCCTCGTCGAAGCCATAATAAGGCGTGAGGTCGAAGCCGCCGCCCATCCACCAGACGGGCTGCTCCGTGCCCGCCTCGAAATAGCGCAGATTGCAGTGGGTGGTCGGTACATAGGGGTTGCGCGGATGGAGGACGACCGACACGCCCGTCGCCCGAAACGGCAGACCACCCAGTGCCGGACGCGCGGCGCTCGCGGCAGCTGGCAGGTGGTTGCCGTGGATCGCCGAGAAATTGACGCCCGCCTGTTCGAACACCGCGCCGGTGAGCACGCGCGAGCACCCGCCGCCGCCTTCCGGACGCTCCCAGGAGTCTTCACCGAAGGTCCCGCCATCGAGCGCGCCCAGCGCTTCGCACAGCCGCTCCTGCCAACCGCGCAGGTAATCGGCCACCTCGTGAAACTGCGCGCTCATGCGCCGCCGCAGTCACCGGGCGGCAGCCGGTTGCCGATGTCGCGCCGGAACTGCGCCCCCTGAAAGCGCACTGCGCGCGCGCGCCCGTAGGCGGCAGCGCGTGCCGCCTGCAGGTCTTCGCCCAAAGCCGCGACCCCCAGTACCCGGCCGCCGCTTGTCACCGGCCCTTCCGGCGTCGCGCGCGTGCCGGCGTGGAAGATCTTGCACTCGGGCGTGTCCTCGCCAAGCCCGGTGATCGGCTTGCCGTCGGCCGGTTCACCCGGATAGCCCGCAGACGCCAGCACGACGCACAGCGCCGGCCGCGGATCGATGCGCACCGCCGCTCCGGCCAGCCGGCCGCAGACGGCGGCTTCAATGAGCGGCACGAGATCGCAGGCAAGCCGCATCATCACCGGCTGGGTCTCCGGATCGCCGAACCGGCAGTTGAATTCCAGAACCTTCGGTCCGTCGGCTGTGATCATGAGGCCTGCATACAGGAAGCCCGTGTACCGGCAGCCATCCGCGCGCAGGCCCGCAAGCGTCGGCTCGATGATGGTCTGGCGGATGATGTCCTCGAGCGCCGGCGTGATCGCCGAGGCAGGCGAAAACGCGCCCATGCCGCCCGTGTTGGGGCCGCGGTCGCCGTCTTCGAGGCGCTTGTGGTCTTCGCTTGTCGGAAAGGCGACGTACGACTGGCCATCGGTGAGAATGATGTAGCTCGCTTCCACGCCCACCAGGCATTCTTCGATGACCAGCGTCGATCCGGCGTCGCCGAAGGCCCCGCGCAGCATGGCGCGCGCCGCCGCTTTCGCCTGCCCGCTGTCAGGGGCGACCACCACGCCCTTGCCGGCTGCCAGTCCATCGGCCTTGACCACGAGCGGTCCCGGATGGGCGTCGATGTAGGCCTGCGCCTGCGCCTCGGTCGTGACTGTCGCCGCCGCCGCCGTGGGGATCCCGTGGCGCGCGAGGAAAGCCTTGGTAAAGGCCTTGGATCCTTCCAGTCGCGCCCCGTCGCGCGTCGGACCCAGACAGGAAAGACCGGCTGCCTGCAGCCGGTCGGCAAGTCCCGCCACAAGCGGCGCTTCCGGGCCGATCACGGTCAGGTCCGGGCGTTCGGCCCGTGCCAGCGCTGTCAGTCCGTCGAGATCCTGTATGCCGATGGCGATGTTGCGGGTCTTCCGTTCGGTGGCCGTGCCCGCGTTGCCGGGGGCCACCAAAACCTCACGCACGAGCGGCGACTGCGCCATTTTCCAGGCCAGGGCGTGTTCGCGCCCGCCGCTGCCGATGATCAGGATTTTCATAGCCGCTTCATTCTCCGAGGGGCCGCGGCGCCTGCGCGCGGCGTGGTGTCAGGCGTGCCGGAAATGCCGGCGGCCCGTGAACACCATGGCGATGTCGTGTTCGTTGGCGGCGGCGATGACCTCGGTGTCGCGCACCGAGCCCCCGGGCTGGATGACCGCGCGCACGCCGGCGCGGGCGGCGCTGTCGAGACCGTCACGAAAGGGCAGGAAGGCTTCGGACGCCATGACGCTGCCGCGCACACCAAGCCCCGCCTCCTCCGCCTTCCAGACCGCCACGCGCGCGCTGTCGACGCGGCTCATCTGCCCGGCGCCGATGCCGATGGTGCGGCCGTCGCGCGCATAGACGATGGCGTTGGATTTGACGAACTGGGCGATGCGCCAGGCAAACAGCAGGTCGCGGATCTCGTCGCTGCCAGGCTCCCGCGCACTCACCGTCGTAAGCCGCACGTCGGTGTCGGCGAGATCGCGATCCTGGACGAGCAGTCCGCCGCTTACCCGGCGGTAATCGAAGCCCCGGTGCATCGGCTGCTGCATGTTCACCACCAGCACGCGCACGGCGGGCTTGCGGCCAAGGGCTGCGGCGGCCTCCGGTGTCACCTCCGGCGCGATGACGACCTCGATGAACTGTCGCTCAACGATGGTCCGGGCGGTCTTGCCGTCGAGGGGGCGGTTGAAGGCGATGATGCCGCCAAACGCCGATGTGCTGTCGGTGGCGTAGGCGCGCTCATAGGCCTCGCCGATGTCGCCCGCCACCGCCGCACCGCAGGGGTTGGCGTGCTTGACGATGACGCAGGCCGGTTCGGCAAACGCGCGCACGCATTCGAGTGCCGCGTCGGTATCCGTGACGTTATTGAAGGACAGCTCCTTGCCCTGGATCTGCGCCGCGCAGGCGATGGACGACACGCTTGCCTGCGGTTCCACATAGAACGCGGCCCGCTGATGGGGGTTTTCCCCGTAGCGCATGGTAAAGGCCCGATGCAGGCGCAGCTCGAGCACTTCCGGCAGCACGGCCTCGTCCCCTTCCTCCCCGGCGAGATAGTTGGCGATCACCCCATCGTAGCGGGCCGTGTGCGCGAAGACCTTGGCGGCAAGCCGCCGGCGCGTGGCCAGATCGATGGGGGTGCCGCGGGCCAGGGCGTCTGTGACGAGGCCATAGTCGGCGCTGTCGACGATCACGACCACGTCGGCGTGATTCTTGGCGCCCGAACGCAGCATGGCCGGTCCGCCGATGTCGATCTGTTCGATGGCTTGCGTGACCGTGCAGGCGGGATCCTGGATGGTGCGCTCGAAGGGATAGAGATTGACGATGAGCAGGTCGATCGGCAGGATGTCCGCTCTCTCCATCGCCGCCACGTGGTCCCTGCGGTCGCGGCAACCGAGCAGGCCGCCGTGGATGCGCGGGTGCAGCGTCTTCAGGCGCCCCTCGAGCATCTCGGGGAATCCCGTGTAATCCGCTACTTCCGTTACGGGGATGCCGGCTGCGGCAAGGAGCGCCGCCGTGCCTCCGGTGGACAGGATCTCGATGCCGGCCTCGTGCAGGCTGTGCGCGAGACCGACGACGCCGGTCTTGTCGGAAACACTGATAAGGGCTCTTTTCATGTCGGGGTGCCTGATGGGGATCTGGTGTCGCGTTTTTCGTCGAGCCCGTAGGCCTTCAGTTTTTTACGCAGCGTGTTGCGGTTGATGCCCAGTATGCGCGCCGCCGCGCACTGGTTGTACTCGGCCTGCCGCATGACCACCTCGATCAGGGGCGCTTCGACCTCGGCGAGCACGGTTTCATACAGGGCGCAGCCCGGGCACTGGCCGTTCAGGTCCTCGAAATATTTCTCCACCGCGGTGCGCACGCACGCAGAAAGAGGTCCGTGACCGCTGACAGGCGCGTCCTTCAGTGTCATGCGGCGAGCCCGGCGGGACCGCGAAAAAACGCCTCCAGCATCCGGCGCTGTTCGGCTATGCCTTCCACGGCGTTGATGGCGTGGCGGAAGGCCGCCCCACCCGCAAGTCCCTTGCTGTACCAGCCGATATGTTTGCGTGCCACACGCACTCCCAGGTGCTCGCCATAAAAGGCGTAGAGGTTTTCGAGATGTTCCGTCAGGATGGCATAGAGCTGCGCGCGCGAGGGCGGCGCCAGCCGTTCGCCGGTGCGCAGATAGTGGTCGATCTCGCGGAAGATCCACGGGCGTCCCTGGGCTGCGCGTCCGATCATGACGCCGTCGGCGCCGGTCTCGCGCAGGACCCGGGCAGCCTTGACCGGATCGTCGATGTCGCCGTTGGCGATCACCGGAATGGACACCGCGGCCTTGATGGCGGCGATGGTTTCGTACTCGGCCTCGCCTTCATAGAAGCAGCAGCGGGTGCGGCCATGCACGGCCAGCAGCTGGATGCCGGCCGCCTCGGCCATGCGGGCGATCTCGACTCCGTT
>JAJYHH010000001.1 GCA_021784845.1 Pseudomonadota bacterium | reverse complement strand
AAAAGCTACGACATGCCCGGCTGGCGTGTCGGCTTCATGTGCGGCAACCCGGAGCTCGTCGCGGCGCTTGCGCGCATGAAGTCGTATCTCGACTACGGCACATTCACGCCCATTCAGGTGGCCGCCATCCTGGCGCTCGAGGGTCCGCAGGAGTGCGTAGGCGAGATCCGTGACCGCTATCAGAGCCGGCGCGACGTGCTCTGTGAAGGCCTGAAGGCGGCCGGCTGGGACGTCGACGTGCCCAAGGCGACGATGTTTGTCTGGGCGAAGATTCCGCCGGCCTTTGCCGAGCTGAAATCGCTCGAATTCAGCAAGAAACTGTTGCTTGAAGCACACGTGGCCGTATCGCCGGGTATCGGTTTTGGGGAATACGGGGACGACTACGTGCGGTTTGGGTTGATCGAAAACGAACAGCGGACCCGCCAGGCGGTGCGCTCGATCAAGGATTTGCTGCGCCATCCGCGCGCTATGGCAAAGGAGATGCCGTGAGCGCCGTTCGCCTGGGTCTTCTGGGTTTTGGGGTCGTCGGCGGCGGTGTCGTGCGCGTGCTGACGCGCAATGCTCACGAGATCACCCGCCGTGCCGGCCGCGACATGGACATCGTTTGCATCGTCGCCCGGGATCTGCGCAAGGCGCGCGCAAGCGAGTGGCCCGCAGAAAAGCTGACGACCGACGCCAACCGGGTGCTGAAGGATCCGAGCATCGCCGTGGTGGTGGAACTCATGGGCGGCATTGAGCCGGCACGCAGCTACATTCTGGCGGCGATCGAGGCCGGCAAGCATGTGGTGACCGCCAACAAGGCGCTCATAGCCCTGCATGGCAATGAGATCTTCGCCGCCGCGCGCCGCCGTGGCGTGGTGGTGGCCTTCGAAGCGGCGGTCGGTGGCGGCATTCCGATCATCAAGGCCATCCGCGAGGGCCTGGCCGGCAACCGCATCCGGGCGCTCGCGGGGATCATCAATGGGACCAGCAACTACATCCTGACCCAGATGCGCGAAAAGGGCGCGGAATTCGCCGACGCCTTGCGTGAAGCGCAGGCGCTGGGCTACGCCGAGGCCGATCCCGCCTTTGATATCGACGGGATCGATGCGGCCCACAAGCTCACCATTCTGGCTGCCATCGCCTTCGGCATCCCGCTGCGCTTTGAAAGCTGCTATGTGGAGGGGATCCGCCATCTCGAATCGGCCGATATCCGCTACGCGCAGGATCTGGGTTTCCGGGTCAAGCATCTTGGTATCGCGCGGCGGACGGGGGCCGGTATCGAATTGCGCGCCCATCCGGTACTGATCCCGCACAAGCGCCTGATCGCCAATGTCGATGGCGTCATGAACGCAGTCCTGGTGGAAGGTGACGCGGTTGGGTCAACGCTGTTTTACGGACCGGGCGCGGGGGCAGAGCCCACGGCATCGGCGGTGGTCGCTGATATCATCGACGTGGTGCGCACCCTGACCACGGACCCGCAGCTGCGCGTGCCGCATCTGGCCTTTCAGCCCGACGCGCTTTCCGAAGGCCCGCTTCTGTCGATGGATGAGGTGGAGACGGCCTGTTATCTGCGTGCCGAGGCGCTCGATCGTCCGGGTGTGCTGGCCGACATCACACGCATCCTCGCAGACCTTGGTATCAGCATCGAGGCCATTCAGCAGCGGCCGCCGGTTGGCTCGTCGGCACGCGTCGATGTGATCCTTCTGATTCACAAGATCCGCGAGGCCCAGGTCAACCAGGCCATCGAGCGGATCGCCGCCCTCGATTCGATCGTGGGCCCCATCCGGCGCCTGCGCGTCGAAATGTTCGATTAGGAGAGGTTCATGCGTTACAGCGGCATCATCAACCGGTACCGTGACTGGCTGCCTTTGGCCGACGACGCCCGCGTCATCACGCTGGGTGAAGGCGACACACCGTTGATCCGGCTCGATCGCCTGACGCAGACGACCGGCCGCAACGCAACCCTTTACGTGAAGTTCGAGGGTTTGAATCCGACGGGTTCCTTCAAGGACCGCGGCATGTGTTTTGCAGTCACCAAGGCGGTGGCGGAGGGTTCGCGGGCGATCATCTGCGCGTCGACCGGCAACACGTCAGCGTCGGCGGCGGCGTATGCGGCGCGTGCAGGTCTTACCGCGTTCGTGCTGATCCCCGAGGGCAAGATCGCGCTCGGCAAGCTGAGTCAGGCGCTCATTCATGGTGCCGTGGTGGTGCAGATCCAGGGGAATTTCGATGCCGGCATGCGGCTTGTCAAGGAGATCGCCGCAGCCACGCCGGTCACGCTCGTCAACTCCGTCAACCCGTATCGGCTGCACGGACAGAAGACCGCGGCGTTCGAGATCGTAGACGCGCTGGGTTTTGCGCCCGAGTACCATTACCTGCCAGTCGGGAATGCCGGCAACATCACGGCCCACTGGTGGGGTTACGGTGCCTACCACAAGCAAGGCCGCTGCGCGATGCCGACCCTCGTGGGTTATCAGGCGGCCGGGGCTGCGCCTTTTGTGAGCGGGCAGATGGTTGATGACCCGGAAACCGTGGCGACTGCGATTCGCATCGGCCATCCGCAATCGTGGGCGCTTGCCCAGGAAGCACGGGCGGCAACCGGGGGCTGGTTTGGTGCCATCGACGACGCGGAGATTCTGGAAACGCAGCGTCTGCTGGCGCGCGAAGAGGGAATTTTCTGCGAACCTGCGTCTGCGGTGTCAGTGGCTGGCGCCCTGCGTGATCTGCGCGCAGGGCGCCTCCGTGAGGAGGCGACGGTTGTCTGCACCGTCACGGGGCATGGCTTGAAGGACCCCGACGTGGCCATTAAACAGGGCAAGGAAACGAGGAATTTCGTGACCGTGTCGCCGACGCTCGAGGCGGTAGGCGACGTCATTCGCAGCCGCATACGTTAAGAAGGCAACACGCTTACATTTTGATTTCAATCAAGGAACGCGGGTGGGCGAACGGATAGCGTGAGGGTCATGCGGTCGGGTTTGAATTTCGGGTCAAACGCCGCACAGTGCGGATGCAAGAGGAGGCCGGTTGATCACACTCGTGAGTCATACGCAAATGGTGCTGGCCGTCTGGCTCGCCACGGGCGCCGTCATATACGCGGGGCTGGGCTTCGTGGGCTACATGATCGCCGCCCGTGTTGAACGACAGGATGCGGACTCCCGCATAAGAGATTAAGGTCCGCCGTCAGGCCCTAGAGCCCGGCGTTTTTCGGGGAGGATAGGGGGAGGCAGTGCGCACTGCCTCCCCCCTTTTTTCGCCTTTGAACAAGGTTGCGCTCGGCTTCGTCGAGGGCCTGAACAACAAGATACGCGTCATCCAGCGACGTGCCTACGGCTTGCGCGATGAGGAATACCTCAGGCTGAAGATCCTGACCTCGATGCTGCCGCCGATTTGATCGAAAAATGAGCAACTTTTACCCACTCGTTTTCACGATGACCCCAAAAACCGTTCCAGGTTTAATGGTAGCCGCTTCGATGAAGTTTGAGTTCGACACGTTTTCGGGCTCTTTTGAAATTTGAGTGGGTTATGCGGCATGCGGGTTGATCCGGGTGAAGTCGAGCTTTCCCGCAATGAGGAAGAGCACGGTGCGCATGGTCGTGAAGCGGGTGTAGCCGCGTGCCTTGCGCTTGGCGGCCTGGAGAGACCGTTCAAGGCTTCGATGAAGCCGTTGGTCTGGCGGGTCTGGGTCCAGGCAACGATGCCGTCGAAGTGAGAGCGGACCATTCTGGCGACCTCCTTCATCGGCTCGACCTTGGAGCGCAGCACGTTGGAGCACCACTGCTTGAGCAGACGGGAGACGACGTTGATCTGCTTGCGGTCGAGGATTTCGCGCAGGCGCCCGCGACAGAGCCAGGCGCGGGCGGTTCGCCTGCTCGCCGCCTTGGCGATCAGGGCATCGAGGTCGATGCGGCTGGCGGCAGAAAGGCGGTCGCGGTCCTTGAGCAGAGCCCAACGCATGCCCTTGAGGGTCGGATCGGTTTTCTGGTCAATGCGGCGCACCTGATCGACGGCGGTCGAGGCATGGGCGATGACATGGAATTTGTCGAAAGTGATGCGCGCCCTGGGCAGATGTTTGCCGACCCCTTTGATGAAGGCAGGCGACATGTCGATGCTCACCGACTCAACCTGCTCGGCGGATCCGTCATGCGCCTCCAGGTATTCGGCAAAGCGCCTGATGGTCCGGCACTTTGCCCTCGGTCACGAACACGACCTTGCGTTCGGTGATCTCAGCAGCGAGGGTCAGATAGTCATGGCCGCGCCGGGAGGAGGTTTCATCGATCGCCACCGCGGTGACGGCGGACAAATCGGCTTCGGCCAGGGCAAGATCGACATAACGCGAGCAAATGGCATGCACACGATGCCACGATACGTTCACCAGCTCGGCAACTGCGGCAAACGTCATCTGTTGGGCCATGGCCAGGATCAAGGCCTCGAACAGAAGAGTGAAACCGGAGAGCTTGCCGAACCACTTCGGCTCGATTCGCACCACGCGCCCGTCGGGCAGCTTCACCCGAGGCGTCCTGACCTCCAGGAAGCATTCGTGCTGGAAGAAGCTGAGATGCCGCAGCCGCTTGATCCGGGTGTCATGGACAGGATGCAGGCCGGGGGCATCCGGATGCCCGAAGCGGCTACCCGCGACGAAATCGATCGCGATGGTCAGCGTCTTCCTGGCGGTATCGAAATCCACGCCCTGAACGTACCAGGGCTCCTCGATACCCAGGGCGGCTTCAAACAGCTTGTCGTGCATGATCGCGTTTCCGTCTCCAGGTCGAATGCGGCATTATGCCGCACCCGACCAGGAGCGAGCGTATCTGATCACGTGGCGTCAAGGGTGCGCTCCGCCTGGCTATCGCCCGCCCTTGACTCCAGGCATGACCCACTCGAAATTCAAAAGAGGCGTCAAAATCCGTTTACGCCGGGTCCCGCGCAAGGCCCGGGTAATCGGTGTAACCCACGCTCTGATCTGCCATTCCGTGTCCATAGAAAGTTTCGGCATGCCAGGCATTCAGGGGCGCGTTGCGCTTTAGCCGCTCTGGCAGATCGGGGTTGGCAATGAAGTCCTTGCCGAAGGCCACCGCATCGGCGCTGCCTGCATGAATCTCGCGCTGTGCCGTTTCCGAAGTGAAGCCCTCATTGGCAATGAGCGCGCCGCCAAACCGTTTCTTGAGTTCCGGGCTGATGCGATCTTCCGCTGCTTTTTCACGCGTAAAGAGAAAAGCGAGCCGGCGTTTTCCGAGTTCTTCCGCAACATAGCCAAAGGTGGCGAGCCGATCGGAGTCGCCCATGGAATGGGCATCGCCCCGGGGGGCCAGATGCATTCCGACCCGGCGTGATCCCCAAACGGAAATGACTGCATCTGTGACCTCAAGCAAAAGCCGCGCGCGATTCGCTATGGAGCCGCCGTAGGCGTCCGTGCGCCTGTTGGTGCTGTCCTGCAGAAACTGGTCGAGCAGGTAGCCGTTTGCGCCATGGACTTCGACGCCATCGAATCCCGCCCGTCTGGCATTTTCTGCACCCGTGCGGAAAGCCTCGACGATTGCGGGGATTTCCGTGCTCTCGAGGGCTCTTGGCACCACGTAGGGTGTTTCTGGCCGCAGCAGGCTGACATGGCCCTCGGGGGCGAGCGCACTGGGGGCCACGGGCAGGCGGCCATCGAGATAGGAAGGATGGGAGACTCTGCCGACATGCCATAGCTGCAGGAAGATGCGCCCCCTTGGCATGAACCGCGCCAGTGACTTCTTTCCATCCGCCGACCTGCGCGTCCGACCAGATTCCGGGGGTATCCGGATAGCCCACCCCGTCGCCGCTTACGGAAGTCGCCTCGCTCAGGATGAGGCCTGCGGCGGCGCGCTGGGCGTAGTAGGTTGCCATCAATGCGTTTGGTATGCGTCCGGCGCTTGCGCGGCAGCGCGTCAAGGGCGCCATGATGATGCGGTTTGGTAGCTTGATGTCGCCAAGCTGGATCGGATCGAACAAAGTACTCACGCGATACTCCTTATGGGATGTTTGTGAGGCGGCAGGCGGTGTGCACCCGGTTTGGCGGACCCGGGCTGCCGTTTAGTTCAGTGTTGTCATATCGATGACGAAGCGATATTTCACATCGTTCCTTAGCATGCGTTCGTAAGCGGTGTTGATGTAGTCGATCGGTATGGGCTCGATGTCGGACAAGACGTTGTGTTGGGCACAAAAGTCGAGCATTTCCTGTGTTTCGCGGACGCCGCCTATGAGTGAGCCAGCCAGTTGTCGCCGCTTGAATATGAGGTTGAAAACGCCTGGAGAGGGGTGCGGCTCGGCCGGCGCACCCACCAGTGTCATGGTGCCGTCGCGCTTTAGCAGGCTGAGATACGCGTCCAGGTTGTGGGGCGCGGCTACCGTGTTCAGGATGAAGTCGAGCCTGTTTGTGTACCTGGCCATGTCAGCCGGGTTTGTCGACAGGCAGACCTCATGCGCGCCGAGCCTTCGGCCGTCATCGACTTTCGATGAGGATGTTGTAAAGAGGGTGACGTGGGCGCCGAGCGCGTTGGCGATTTTGACTCCCATGTGCCCAAGTCCACCCAGTCCGACGATGCCCACTCTCTTGGCGGGACCGACCTGCCAGTGGCGTAACGGCGAATACGTCGTGATGCCGGCACACAGGAGCGGCGCGACGCGCGCAAGGTCTTTTTCTTCGTGACGGATCCTGAGGACGAAGGATTCCTTGACGACGATTGTCTGCGCATATCCACCCTAGGTGTTGTCCCCGCCAAAGACTGGTCCGTTGTAGGTCCCCGTAAAGCCGTTCTCGCAATATTGTTCTTCTCCGTCCTGACAGGAGGCGCAGTGGCCGCAGCTGTCCACCATGCAGCCCACGCCGGCGAGGTCTCCTGCGCGGAAGTTCTTCACCGCGCGACCCACCGCCGTGACGCGGCCGACGATCTCGTGGCCCGGCACGCAGGGGTAGATCGTATTCTTCCACTCGTTGCGGGCGGTATGGAGATCCGAATGGCATACGCCACAATGCAGAATCCTGATCGTGACGTCCTCTGGCCCCGGGTCGCGCCTGTGGATTTCGTGGGGACACAGGGGGCTTTGGGCATTAACTGCGGCATAGGCCTTTGACGTGGTCATTCGGGTACTCCTTGTGCGTGCAACAGGCTGCGGAGTGAAGCAGGGCACCAAATGCGGGGGCATTGCGCCGACGCAGGACACGGCAAATCCGCCGTCATCGGGGAGGATGCACCTTCCCGCGATTGGGCCATTAGTATACGGGGGCGCAGCCGTTGCAAACAATCGCGTCGCGGGCGCGATGAAGGCCGGCAGGCATCCTGCGAGGCCGCACCGGCCAGTGGCCGTGAGCACGACGTCGCAAGTTGCCGGAATCACGAATCATCGGCATAGACAAAGGATTTTCAGGACTCGCTCTTTGCAGGCAAAGCGGGGCCCGCCCAGGCTGTGCACACAGAGGTTGCGAGCCGCCCCGTGCAGTTGCGATGCCCTTGACCATAAAGCGGCTGCGGGCGCGGCAAGACCCTGCATCAGTCGATGACCGGCAGAGACCGCGGGATCGCCGCGGGGCTCAGGGAGGGCGGGCCTGCCGGTGGCATGGCGCAGGCGCCCCCCGGTTGCCCGGTCGAGACTTTGTGTCTTGCCGGATGTCACGCCCGACCTGCAGGGAAGCATTTCTCCCGCCGGTCCTGCTGTGCGCCTGTCTTGCCCGGGGGCCGGTGGCAGGCCTTGCGGGTCCATGCTTTAATGCCCCATGCGTGTACGCCCTCTGCGCCTTACCGGATCATTCGTTTCTGGCAGCCAAAGAGAACGCCCCCTGCTGTCTCCCGGGATCGGGTCTTACAAGGGTCTTTGTGTCGTGTTGTGCGCGGGGCGCATGCGGGCATGAGTCGCGCAGGCCGGGTGATCCTTTATGTCGCAGGTCTCCAGGGTCCCGCCCCCACGGCGACCGTCTGGCCGCGGACGCTCGTGCGGGCCCTGCGTCACGCCCGGCACGAAGCCGATACGCATCAGGGGCTGGTTCGCCTGCTGGTCTTGTGCGGATGGCCGGCCGACACGGGGCTTGCGGCACTGGGGCGCATAGGGGAAGGGGCGATTGCCGATGCGCGCTGGTGGATCCGCTGTGATCCGGTGCATCTGGCCGTCCATGGCGACCGGTTGTTGATGGCAGACAGCGAGACCCTCGGGCTGTCGGCCAGCGAGGGGCGCCGGCTGGCGGACACCGTGGCCCCGCTCTTTGTCGACGAGGGCGGCATCCTGGAGCCGCTTGCGCCGCATCGCTGGTATGTGAGCCTGGTGAACCCGCCCGCGTTTGCCGGAGCGCCACTGTCGCAGGTGGCCGGTCGCGATGTGCGTCCCTATTTGCCGGGCGGTGACAGCCGCTATTGGCATGCCCGCCTGAACGAAGCGCAGATGCTTCTGCATCAGGCGCTTGTGGGCGCGCATGGCGGCGAGGCGCCTGGTGTCGCAGCCAACAGCGTCTGGTTCTGGGGGGCGGGCACGCTGCCGGCAGCAATCCCGCGCGCGGCTTTGCGTCATGTGTATACGACCGATGTGGTGGTCGCGGGCCTGGGCAGGCATGGGGGCGCGCATGTGCACTGGGGTCTGCCGGAGGTGCGCGATCTCGTACTGGGGGAAGATCTCGTGGTGACTTTCGATGGTGGCGAAGGCGCCGCCCGGTATGGAGACGTGGCGGCCTGGGAGGAGTTCCTGGGGGGGTGGCAGGAAACGTGGCTCGAGCCGCTCAAGCGGGCTTTGGCCGGCGGCCGTTTCCGCGAACTCGTCGTTCTGGGTGAGGAGGGCGTCAGATATCACCTACAGCGGCGCGATGTGCGTCTTTGGCGGCTGTGGCGATGAACGATGATCCGATCGTGGCCGGCGTGATGCGCCGCCTGTATGCGGCACGCGGTGTCACCGACTTCAGCGAATTCGATGCAGGTCTTGACCGGCTGCTTGCGCCTGACATGCTCGGGCTGCCCGAGGCAGCGGGCGCGCTCGCTGGGGCCATCATGCAAGACGAGTCCATCCTGATCATCGGTGATTACGATGCCGACGGTGCGACCGGTACGGCGCTTGCGGTGCGTGGTCTTGCGCGCCTCGGTGCACGGCGCGTGTCTTATCTGATTCCTGACCGCGCGACCGAGGGATATGGACTGACGCCGGCAATCGTGGCGCGGGCCTGCGCAAGCGACCCGCAGTGGATCGTGACCGTCGACAATGGCATCAACAGCGTCGATGGCGCGCGCGCTGCCGCAGAGGCCGGTGTGCGGCTCATCATCACCGATCATCACTTGCCGGGCCCGGTGTTGCCGGAGGCAGCTGCGATCGTCAATCCCAATCAGGCGGGTTGCCCGTTTCCCAGCAAGGCGCTCGCCGGCGTCGGTGTCGTACTTTATCTTCTGATCGCCATCCGCCGTCTGCGCGGGCTGGACGTTCCCCTGGCTGATCTCCTGGATCTCGTGGCGCTTGGTACCATCGCCGATTGCGTGCCGCTCGATGCCAACAACCGGTTGCTCGTGCGGCACGGACTGCGGCGCATAAACAGTGGCGCCGTGAGTCGGGGCATTGCCGCCCTTGTGGCCAAAAGCGGCCGGCACCCGGGCGCGGTGCTGGCTCAGGATCTCGGCTTTCAGATCGGTCCGCGCCTGAACGCTGCCGGCCGTCTCGCCGACATGGCCACAGGCGTGCGCCTGCTGCTGACCGAGGATGCCGCCGAGGCCGAAGCGCTGGCTACGCACCTGGACGACTTGAACCGCGAGCGCCGCGCGCGCGAGGCGCAGATGCAAAGCGAGGCGAAGGCCGTGCTGGAATCGGTGGCAGTGGACGATCTGCCCGCCGGTTTGTGCGTGATGGACGACGGCTGGCATCCTGGCGTCGTAGGCCTACTGGCGTCGCGCCTGAAGGATCGATATGAGCGGCCGGCGCTGGCGCTGGCACCGGCGGAAGACGGCCTGCTGCGCGGTTCCGGACGATCGGTGAGGGCGCTTAATCTGCGCGACGCGCTGGCTGCGGTCGCCGAGCGTCATCCACGGCTTTTGATCAGATTCGGGGGGCATGCGGCCGCCGCCGGGTTTACCATCGCCCGCACCGACTTTGCGCAGCTCGCCACGGCCTTTGCCGACGAAGTGCGGCGTCGTTGCGGGCCACCGCCCTACCCGGACCGGCGTGTCGACGGACCCCTGCAGGGCCCGGAGTTCAGTGTTGCGCTCGCCCGGGCTGTGCGGGCCGGCGGACC
>JAJYHH010000090.1:3406-10199 GCA_021784845.1 Pseudomonadota bacterium | reverse complement strand
CGTCAGCCAGAGACCAACGGCGTTCAGGTAGGGATAGGCCATGTCGCGCGCACCGACTTGCAGCGGAACGACAATGTTCATCAGGCCGACCAGGATCGGAGTCACGGCAAGAATGATCATGATAGTGCCGTGTGCGCTATAGATCTGATCGAAATGAGAGGGCGGCAAATATCCGTGGAGCGCTCCCAGAAATCCCGCCGCATGCGGGCCCGCGGCCATCATCTGCTGCGTGCGCATCATGAGCGCATCGACAAACCCGCGAAACAGCATGACAAGGCCAAACAGGATATACATGACGCCAATCTTCTTGTGATCGACGGTCGTCAGCCATTCGCGCCACAGATAACCCCATTTGCCCGCATAGGTGATACCGCCCAGGATGGCGGCCCCCAGAACGGCTGCAAACAGGAAGGCACCGACAACGATGATATTGTGGTAGGGGACTTCAGACAGGGACAGTCTCCCCCATAACGGGCTCCAGGACCCTTGCAGATCAACTAACATGTCACCCCTCCTTACTGAACACGTGTCATGTGCGCCGTCATTACCTCACCCGCCCCAAGCGGTGTGGCAAAGACCTTGCCCATCTGAACTTCATGAATGACGTAGCGGAAAAGGCCGCTCTGTACATGCGAGAAATACCGGGCCTTTTCATGCAGATTGAAAGTCGGCTGGGCAAACATATTGAACCTGCGGTCGGTCATATGTTCGGGCGAGCGCCCTGCTGCGGCCACCCATCTCCGGAAATGCGCGGCCGAAACGACATCCGCATGGAACTGCATCCACGCAAACCCGGGACCGCTCATCTCCGCCGAAAAACCCCTGTAATCGCCGGACTGGCTCGCCAGAAATGCCTGCTTTGTCCGCATGCCCGGCATGATCTCGATCTGGCCGACCAGCTGCGGAATCATGAAAGCGTTGTCGACGGTGGCGGAAGTAAGACGGACGCGCACGGGCGTATTGACCGGCACAACCAGCTTGTCGACGCTGGCGATGTGCAGCTTCGGATACACAAACAGCCACTGCCAGTCGGTAGTGATGACATTGACATCGATTGGCCTGCCTTGCGGCACCTGCGGTTTTGTGCCGGCCTCGGCCACGGGAGGCCTGGCGAGAATGCGTGGATTATACGGATCGACTTCGAAGATGCCTTTGTAGGAAAAATACGAAAGGACCGCGACAACGAGGATCGGGATGCCCCACACGACCACCTCGACACCGTACGAATGGTCCCACTTGTTGTCATATGTGGCCTTGCGGTTGGTCGCGCGGTAGTGCCACATGAACCAGACTACGAGAATCGCGGTCGGCACGATGATACCAAGCATGATGGCTACGTCGAGGATGGTGAAATGCAGCTCCGCCGCGGCGATGGGCCCCTTGGGATTTAAAAGCACCAGACCACTGTGGCGGACACAGCCTGCAAGAACCAACGCGGACGCAGCCACGAGGGTGCGCATGGCGCGCCAAAAATTGTTTCTGACCATGATGACCACCATCTCCTTCAACGAATGCTTTGAAAAAAACCGGCTCGACCCTGGCCGGACTTACGCAACCGCCGCTTCGCGGCGGACGCGTCACGCGGCCGTGCCACGCACGACAGACTCCCGTCCTTTTACGGAATGCGGGCCATCACAATCCCTGTGCTTCTCCGGCGCGTCCGCCCGCGCTCGTCGCGCGCATCACGACAAGGGGCGCCGCCTGTCTGGCGATCATCGGAACGCCTAGGCGTCCGTTGTGATCCCGTGGTGCGGAGATTGCCCCACGCCTTGCCTCCAGCGAGGATGGCGCGTGGGCGACCGGTCCGCCTTCAGGCCATGCCCGAAGGCGGACCCTGCACGGCAGCCCGCACAAGTGAACGGGATCTGCCGAAAACTGCATACTCTCCAGTGGTGGAAACTCGCGAGGATGTAACAACGAGGATGGTCATGGCGCCGAGCTGCGCGAGCCGCAGCGTGATGCCGGGATCGGCCCCGACAAAGGGGCTCATTGTAATGAATGAAGTCTGCTGTTGCGTCAGAAACGCGCCCTGGGCCGGCCGGCTGGCCCGTCGGGAGTGCCGCCACAAAGATCCGGCCGCACCGCGCACGCCGATGGGGTGGCGTGTCCATGTGATTGCAGAAAAGGTGCGGCGCCGGGACGCGTTCTCCCCCTGACATACCGCGAGCCTGCGGACACACACCAACCATCACCCGTTCCCCTGCCGTACACATCGACCAAGACTGTGTCTAAACTGCAACGCAGGGCCGCATTTTCGTTTATGAATTAAAAAAAAGCAACCTCATTTGTCGGATATCAAAGCGAAGCGGAGAAAAAAGTGCGAGCCGCCACCGGGTCGTTCCGCGTAACCGATGGTACCGCCGTGTTTTTCCGCGATCACGCGCGCCACGCTCAACCCGATGGGGGCGGGCGGCACCCCCTCCTCACGGGCGCACAGGGCGCTGAACAGGTGAGGCCGCACGCGGGGCGGAATCGGGATGCCACAATCCCGAACCGACGCTGTGGCCATGCCGTCTTCGATCGAGACCGCAAGCTCCACGACACTCTGTGGGGGTGACAGGTGAACGGCGTTGGCCACCAGATTGCTCAGTGCGCGCACCAGAAGATGACGATCCCCGCGCATGCAGGCAGACGCGCTGCAAGGATCCAGGCTGAGATGGATGCCGTGGCTCGCCGCATAGTCGCGTTCTGCGGCAAGTGTCTCCGACGCGACCTGTGCAAGATCGACGCACTCAGCGCGCACAGGCCAGTGCGTTATCTGCCGATGGTCGATATCGAGAATGTCTTCGACCACGCGGGCCAGGCGGGCGAGATTGTTGCGGGCAATGCGCAGCAAATCGTACGGCTCGGTGCCCGCCGGCGGCGACAGGCCTTCGGCCATGAGACCCAGGGCTGCGCTGGTGGCCGCCAGAGGCGTCTTTAGCTCATGATTGAGGGTCGACAGCAAATCATGGCGCAGTCGCTCATGGCGCTTGCGTTCGCTGATGTCGCGGGTGATGCCGATAAGATGAACCCCATCCCCGCAGGGCACGCCGCACAGGCCAAGCTCCATGGGAAACATCGTACCGTCGCGCCGTAGCCCGCTGACCTCGAGTCCAAACCCGATCATGATGCCGCCACCCTCCCCAACCCGATGCTTGTGCTGGAAAAGCATCGCGTACTCACCCTGCTCGGTTGCAGGAACGAGGAGCGAGAAGGGCTGGCCTGCCAGCTCGCCTTCCGTGTAGCCAAAGATGCGTAAGGCCTCGCGGTTCAGGGACTGGAGTGTGCCGTCCTGGTCCAGGGTCACGATGCCTTCCTGGACATTGTCGACGACCGCGCGCAGGTAACGCTCGCGCTCCGTGGCCCGCCGGGCGGTGCGCGCATGTTCTTCGGCTTCGTGCCGCAGATCGGCATTCAGGCGGCTTATGGCGGCCTTTTCTTCTTCCAGGCGCCGGATGAAATCGCGGTTGGTCTGCTGCAGACCGAGGCCCCTGTCGATCGCCTGGCTCATGCGGTAGGCTGCCAGCAGTGTCACCGCCATGAACAGCAGGGCGACCACGGCCATCGCCTGGTGCAACGTGTCTCCCATGAAGAAAAGACGCGCAGCGAGCGGCAGCACGGCGGGGAACACAAACAGACAGGCGGCCGGGAATACCGTGACGAAACCCACGACCGAAGCGGTCGTCACGGCCGTGAGAATCAGAAAAATGAAGATCTGCGGAACGAGCGCCGACGGAAAGAGCCAGAATGCGGCCGCACCCCAGCTTGCCCCGGCCAGCAACGTCACTGCCGCATACCGCCTGCCCCACACAACCGGATCAGGCGCCGGATCGCGCTCGTAGCCTTTGCTTAGCGCATGCCGGACCGCAACGATCGCACAGACCACCAGGACCCAGACAGCGAGCCGTCCGTACGGCGCCACGCCCCACTCGACCAGACACACAATGGCGATGTTGAGCGCCGCCACCAGGAGACTCGCCGGCAGACTCTCGTAGAGCAGCCGCACCCGGTCGCCGTAGAAACGTCCCGCTTCGCCGGTCGGCTCCGCCTTTCCCGTCTCGCTCACCGCCTCATCCACCCCCTGCAATTCCCCCTACGAAGATTTGCAAGGGCTGTGCCAGCGACGCACACGGGGGATCAGCGCTTCAGGCGGCCATAATTTTTCAGTCTAAGGGCTGCAAGACGAATGAACCCGCTTGCGTCGGCCTGATTGTAGCGCCCGCCGTCATCCTCGAAGGTCGCGATGTTCGGATCGAACAGGGAATCCGTATCGGAATCCCGGCCGGTTACGGTCACCTGCCCCTTGAAAAGCTTGACTCGAACCCGACCGTTCACAGGTTTCTGTGAACTATCAATAAGTTGCTGCAAGAGTTCGCGCTCGGGGCTCCACCAGTAGCCGTTATAGATCAACGCGGCATACCGTGGCATGAGGTCGTCTTTCAGGTGGGCCACCTCCCGGTCGAGAGTGATCGACTCGATCGCACGATGGGCCTTTAGCAGAATGGTGCCACCCGGCGTTTCATAACACCCACGTGACTTGATACCGACGTAACGGTTTTCCACCAGATCAAGCCGACCGATTCCGTGCAGACCGCCGAGACGGTTCAGGGTCGCCAGTACGGCGGCGGGCGTCATGGATGTGCCGTCGATCGCCGTCACATCACCCCGCGCGAAGGTCAACTCCACGGTCTGCGGCGCAGCCGGGGCATCCTCGGGCGCGCGCGTCCAGCGCCACATATCCGCGTCGGGTTCCCGGCCGGGGTCTTCCAGCGGCCCGCCTTCATAGGAGATGTGCAGCAGATTGGCGTCCATCGAATAAGGCGATTTCTGGCCCCGCTTGTGCTCGACTGCGATTCCATGAGACTCCGCATACGCCAGCAATTTCTCGCGCGACGTGAGATCCCATTCTCTCCAGGGGGCGATGACACGGATATCAGGCTTCAGCGCATAATAGCCGAGCTCGAAGCGCACCTGATCGTTGCCCTTGCCGGTCGCGCCATGCGCCACCGCATCCGCTCCTGTCTCGCGGGCAATCTCGATCTGGCGCCTGGCAATCAGCGGGCGGGCAATCGACGTCCCCAACAGGTATTCGCCCTCGTACACGGCGTTGGCCCGGAACATCGGAAAAACGAAATCGCGCGCAAATTCCTCTTTGAGATCCTCTATGAAAATCTCGCGCACGCCGGCGCTTTGGGCCTTCGCCCGCGCGGGCTCGACTTCCTCCCCCTGTCCGATGTCGGCCGTGAACGTGACCACCTCGCATCCGTAGTGCTCACCAAGCCACTTCAGGATGACCGAGGTGTCCAGGCCACCCGAGTATGCCAGTACGACCTTTTTTACCTGAGTCATGGTCAATCCTAGGTTTTCGCCGAACGCGCCGTGCGCCGCAGCCGCGCCAGCAGCCGCCGCGCCACATCCCCAAAGAGCTCCGTCTGCGTCGGGTGGGGATGGATCGCATGCGCCACCTGTTCGAGCGTGAGCTCGCCACTTACCATCATCACCCCTTCGCCAACGAGCGTATCCGCGTGATGCGCGAGATAGTGGACACCCAGAATACGATGCGTGTTCTTGTCGGCCACCAGCTTGATGAACCCCTCCGTCTCGCCGACCATCATTGCCTTTGCGTCAATCGAGAACGGTACCTTGATTTCGACCGGATCGAATCCCTGCGTGCGGGCCCGATCGGCCGCCAGACCAACAAAAGCGGCCTGCGGGCGCGTAAAGATCACGCCACAGTCCTTGGACTCCTCGTAGGTGGCCGCCTCTCCGAGCATGGTCTGTGCCGCCACCCGGCCCTGCTGTCCCGCAGTGTGCGCGAGCATGAAACCCCCGATCACATCACCAACCGCGAAGATATGTGGCACATTCGTGCGGCAATGCGCATCGACCGCGATGGCGCCACGCTCGACCCGGACACCGGCTGCCTCGAGCCGCAAGGGCGCCGTCACGGGACGCTTGCCCGTCGCCATCAGGACATAGTCGCACACCACCGTCTCTTCCTTCTCGCCGGCCCCGTAGACGAGCGACATCTTCCCGGGGTCGCCACTGATCCCGCGCACCTGCACACCGGTGACAATCTTCAGATGCGCCTGCGTGGCCAGCAGCGCGCCAAGATCCTTCGCCACATCCGCCTCGACTTCCGGCAAGACGCGATCACGCGCTTCCAGAACTGTCACGTCGCAACCGAAGTCGGCGAAAATCTGCGCCATCTCGAGGCCGATGGCCCCCGCGCCGACGATGGCCAGGCGCTTTGGTGCCTGCTTCAGATTCCATACGGTATCGGAGGTCAACACCCCCGCGCCGGTGGCCCCTGGTATCGGTGGCACGAACGGCGGCGCCCCGGTGGCAATGACCGCCGCCGCGAAGGTCACCCGCAGGCCCTGCTGCCCGCTCCGATCCGGTCCACGGGCGTACGGATCCGTGCCGGGTGCATCCGCGATGATCGCGCTGTGGTCGGAATCGAAATAGGCGAAACCCTGGCGCACATCGATGTGAACACCCTTGTCGGTCTTCAGCGCCATGCTGCCACGCGACTCCAGAACACGCCGGCGCATGCGGTCGAGACCCTCCCAGTCGAGCCGGGGAGCGTCACCCACGATCCCGAGACTGGCGTCATGCCGCTGATCGCGCAAGCGATCCGCCGCCGCCCGCCATGCCTTCGAGGGGATACAGCCCCGCCAGAGACATTCACCACCGGGAAAGGGCGCGTCATTGACCATGATCACGCGCTTGCCATGATCCGCAAGTTCCCGGGCACAATCCTCACCGCCGGGACCGCCACCGATGACGAGCACATCGCAATCGTACTTGG
>JAJYHH010000090.1:0-2785 GCA_021784845.1 Pseudomonadota bacterium | reverse complement strand
CCGGCTGTACATAGACCGTGACGCGGAAAAGAGGCATGGACAGGGAATATTCCATGTTCTGGCTGACCGCCTTCTCCATGCTGTCCATCGGGCGCCCCGTGCCCGCCACCTGGAAAATGCGTTTTGCTGAAACCTTTTGTCCGCCGGCACCCATGATGTCGGCCCCAACGATGACACCCCGGGGGCCTGTTCCCGCCAGACTATTGATGTCGACACCGTGCGCACCGGCCAGCTGCCGGGCGTAAGGGGTCGCCAGACCGCGGACCGGTCGCGCCGCCGGCGTTGCTCCATGAGGCATGGCCGGCGCGCGGGTCTTCGGCAAGGCGCTGCCCGCCGGCACGGGCGCGGCCGGCAGGTTGACCTCCGGCTTGGCCGCCCGCACCGAAGCAGGGGCGGCTTCATCGATCGCCTGGCCCTTCTCCGCCACAAGATAGGCAATCGGCGTGCCGACCGGCACCACCGCGCCAATGGCAGCAAGCGGCCCGGACAGATAGCCTTCACGGAAGACTTCGACATCCATGATCGCCTTGTCGGTTTCGACCGTGGCGACGATGGTGCCGCGGGGAACGAAATCCCCGACCGCCTTCTCCCACGACACCACCGTGCCCTCCGTCATGGTGTCGGAAAGCTGCGGCATTTTGATCGGCTGCCCCTCGGGCACATGGCTTGCCGCCGGGACCACCGTCGCCGCCTCGGGCTTGTCCGCCGGCACGGGTCCGTCTTTCACTACCTCATCGGCGCTGGCAACGAGGCTCGCAATCGGCGTACCGACCGGCACCACCGCGCCAATGGCAGCAAGCGGCCCGGACAGATAGCCTTCACGGAAGACTTCGACATCCATGATCGCCTTGTCGGTTTCGACCGTGGCGACGATGGTGCCGCGGGGAACGAAATCCCCGACCGCCTTCTCCCACGACACCACCGTGCCCTCCGTCATGGTGTCGGAAAGCTGCGGCATTTTTATGAGGAACGCCTCGGCCATAAGCCTTGTCCTTAAATGAAATGTGCTTGTGCCGTTTTACCGGAAGACTAGGCGCGACCCAGAACCTTGAGCGCGGCCGCCAGCACGTCATCGGCATTCGGAATGGCCGCTTTCTCGAGCTGGCGGTTGTATGGCACTGGCACATCCGCTGCGTGCACGCGCACCGGTTGCGCATCGAGCGCGAAGAAGCACTCTTCCGTGATCACCGAGATGATCTCGGCGCCCACACCGACCGCCGCCTCGTCTTCTTCGGCTATGACGACCTTGTGGGTCTTTTCCACGGAACGCCTTATGGTGTCGCGATCGATCGGCTTTAGTGCACGCAAATCGATGACTTCGGCAGAGATGCCCATGCTGGCCAGCTTATCGGCGGCCGCAAGACACAGGTGCACGCTGTAATTGTAGCCAATCAGCGTGAGATCGGAACCGGTCCTCACGATCTCCGCACCCTCCAGCGGGCGGAAGACTTCGTGATCGGGCACCTCGCCGCGCATGTTGTACATGCTCTCGTGCTCGATGATGATCACAGGATCATTGCAGCGCACCGCCGATTTCAGCATGCCGTAGGCATCGAGCGGGCCGCGTGGCGTTACGACGCGCAAACCGGCCGTGCTCATGAACATGCGCGCCAGCCGCGCCGAATGCTGAGCCGCCAGCTGATGCGCGGTGCCACCGGGCGTGCGCATGACAATAGGACAACTGACACGCCCGCCCGACATGTAGCGGATCTTCGCGGCCGCATTGATCAGCGTATCGAGCGCCAGCAGGGCGAAATTGATCGACATGATCTCGATGATCGGACGCACGCCCGCCATGGAGGCACCAATGCCGATGCCTGTGTAGGAATTTTCCGAAATGGGGGTGTCGATGATGCGCTCGGGCCCGTATTTCTGATACAGACCCGAAGTCGCCTTGTAGGTGCCGCCGGCCACACCGATGTCTTCGCCCATGGCAATGACCAGGGGATCATTTGCCATTTCCTCGTCATGGGCTCGACGGATCGCTTCCCAGTAGGCGATCTCAGCCATGTTGGTCACCTCTCAAGGGTCCGATCCACTGCGGATTGGGGTTGTCGTCAAGGCAGTACCTGGTCAGCTCTTCCACCCGCGGCTCGGGGCTCTCCTCGGCGAATCGGATCACGTCGTTCTCAATCTCGTCCTGAACAGATTTCTCGATCTGCGCAATGTCGTTGTCGGTCAAAATGCCGGCCGCCTTCAGGCGCTCGCCATACACCTTGATCGGGTCCCTCTCGGCCCATTGCCGCTCTTCGTCCTTCGACCGGTAGGCGTTGGAATCCGACATGGAATGCCCGCGCTGGCGATAGGTGAGGAATTCGATGAAGTACGGCCCATTGCCGCTCCGTACATGGCCGATTGCGGATTTGGCAGCCTTCATCACCACATCGATGTCCTGCCCGTCATGCTGGCTGCTCTTCATGTTGTAGGCTGCGGCGCGCTTGTACTGATCCGTCACCGCGGTCGACCGGTCGATCCGGGTACCGATCGCATACAGATTGTTCTCGCATACGAAAAGGACCGGCAGCTTCCAGACGGAAGCCATATTGAGCGTTTCGTGAAACGTGCCCTGATTATTGGCGCCATCACCAAGAAAACAGATGGCGATCTGATCCGTCTTCTTCACCTTGCACGCCATCGCAAGACCGGCCGCCAGCGGGAAGGGCTGGCCCACCAGGGCGTAACCGCCCATGAAGTTCACCGTGGGATCAAAAATATGCATGGAGCCGCCCCGGCCGCGGCTCGAGCCCGTCTCCTTGCCGTACAGCTCGGCCATCACCTCGCGCGC
>JAJYHH010000034.1 GCA_021784845.1 Pseudomonadota bacterium | reverse complement strand
GCCCGGGCCTGCGCAGGCGGTCCCGTTTGGACTGAGGCCCGCCGGCGCGCCCGGGAAGATGCGCAGGATGCGCATTTTAGAAGCGCTTGATGGGAATGTTGTGCTTGCGCAGCGCGTAGGCGATCTGGCGCGGCGTAAGCTTCAGGAGACGGGCGGCCTTCGCCTGCACCCAGCCGCACTGCTCCATGGCCCAGACGAGCCGCGCCCTTTCGGACTGGGGCGGGGCCGCCTCCGGGTTGGGCTCGCTGTCCTGGGTGATGGTGATAGTACGCCGGGTGCCGTGTTCATGGAGGGCCATGGACAGACATTTGCCCTGCTGGCAGGGCAAATCGCTGGCCCGGATCCAGTCGCCGCGCGCCATGGTCGCGCCCCGCTCGATGCAGTTTTGCAGCTCGCGTACATTCCCAGGCCAGCTGCAGTCCGTGAGTATGCGTACGGCCTCGGGCGCAAGCTGCATATGCCGCTGGTTATCCTTGTTGAAACGCTCCAGAAAATGGCCCGCGAGCAAGGGGATATCATCCCGGCGCTCGCGCAAAGGAGGCAGGAAGATCGTCACCACGTTGATCCGGTAATACAGATCTTCCCGGAACATCCCCCGCCCCACCGCCTCTTCCAGATTGCGGTTGGTGGCAAAGATGAGGCGCACGTCCACCCGGATCGGCTGGTTGCCGCCGACGCGCTCAAATTCACGCTCCTGCAGGACTCGCAAAAGCTTGGTTTGAAACGAAGGCGAGATCTCACCGATTTCATCCATAAAGAGCGTGCCCTTGTGGGCCAGTTCAAAACGCCCCTTGCGTTCCTGCGTAGCCCCCGTGAATGCGCCCTTTTCGTGGCCAAAGAGCTCCGATTCGAGCAAGGTTTCACTCAAGGCGGCACAGTTCACGCGCACGAAGGGACCCTCGGCGCGCGGACTGTGGTTGTGCATGGCCTGGGCGATGACTTCCTTGCCGGTCCCCGATTCCCCGCGCAACAGCACCGTCGATCTGCCGGGTGCCGCCTGATGGATTTCGGTGAAGACCTGCTGCATGCGGCGGCTCTGCCCGACCACATCCCGCAGCGTGCGCGTCTCGTGGTCATCACGCAGCGCCTTCTGCAACCGGTGACTCTCCTGCATCATCCGCGTGTGCTCGGCCAGCACGCTGCGGTGTAGCCGCACGGTCTGGCCGATGAGATTGGCCACCATCTTCAGGATCTGGACATCGCGCTCGAAGCGGCCTGCCACCTGATCCACCGTCCGTTCGCGATCGACCGTCAACACGCCAAGCAGATCCCGGCCGGCCTTGATGGGCACACCGATGAAGGCGATGACCCGGTCGGCACTGAGATCCCGGGAACGGGTGCGATTCAGAAAGAGCGGTTCACGCGCGATATCGGGGACTACGATGGGTGCGCCCGACGTCAGGATCCGGCCCACCACGCCCTCACCGGCCTGGTAGCGGCCGCGGTGGATTTCTTCGACGGTCAGGCCGTATGCCCCGGCCGTGTGCAGCTCTCCGGATTCTTGCACCAGACTGACCATGCCACGGCGCATGTGCAGCCACGTCGACAGCACACCCAGCACCTCCCGGAGCGTCTTTCCCACATCCAGCGAGGAATTCAGGATCTTGCTGATTTCATAGATTGCCGTAAGTTCGACACACGGCTCTGCGTCCTTTGCGGTGTTCATGCCATTCCGTCGCGCTCCGTCGTCTGCGGTCTGATGGGAATTTCCCAGCAATTCCCGTACCACATTAGCGGTCCCCGGCAAACCCGGCAACGCACAGGCGGCCGGCCTGTCGCAAAACCCACAATTCCGACAAATGTCGGCTTTCCCACGCCGCCACCCGTGACGGGAGCGGCATTTTTCCAAGCCCCGGCGCCATTTGCGCAGACTGGCATGTCACTTGCTTTGGGCACACCGAAGAGTTTCGAGCGGGATGCCCATGGCCACACGAGTCATCATCAACGACACGACACTGCGCGACGGCGAACAGACCGCTGGCGTGGCCTTCACGGCCGACGAAAAACTGGCCATTGCGCGGGCACTGGCCGAGGCCGGTGTCCAGGAGATGGAAATCGGCGTGCCCGCCATGGGCCCGGAAGAATGCGAGGCCATCCGTGCCGTGGCCCAGGCGGGCCTGCCGGCACGCCTCATGGCCTGGGGACGCCTGTGCGCCGCCGACCTGGACGCCGCCCGCCACTGCGGCGTGGCCCTGCTGAATCTGTCGATCCCGGCATCGGATCTGCACATCCACCGCAAACTCAAGCGCGACCGCGCCTGGGTGTTAGAGCAGATCGCCTATTTCGTGCCGCGCGCGCAGGATCTTGGTTTTGCGGTCTGCGTCGGCGCCGAAGACGCATCGCGGGCCGATGCCGATTTCCTGTTGCGCATGGCCGAGGCCGCACAGACCGCCGGCGCGCTGCGCATCCGCTATGCCGACACGCTCGGCCTCCTCGATCCCTTCACGACGCAGGCCGCCATCGGCGCATTGCGCGCCCACGTCGACATCGAAATCGAGATGCATGCGCATGACGATCTCGGCATGGCGACAGCCAACACCCTCGCTGCCGTGCGCGCCGGCGCCACCCATGTCAACACCACCGTCAACGGGCTAGGCGAGCGCGCCGGCAATGCCCCCCTCGAGGAGGTCGTCTTCGCCCTGCGGCTTACCCAGGCCGTCGACACCGGTGTCGATGCACACCGGTTTTTGGCCCTCTCGCGCCTTGTCAGCACCGCCTCCGGCCAGCCTGTCGCGGCCCACAAAAGCATCGTCGGCGCCTGCGTGTTCACCCACGAAGCGGGCATCCATGTCGATGGCCTGCTGAAGGATCTGCGCACTTACCAGGGTGTCGATCCGGCCGAGATCGGCCAAAGACACCAGATCGTACTGGGTAAGCATTCGGGTAGTTCCTCCCTTGCGCATGCCTATGCGCGCCTGGATATCAACCTCGACCCGGCCCAGGCGCACGCCATACTCGCCCGCGTACGCGCCCACGCCATGATCCTCAAGGAGGCGCCGACCGATTGGGACCTCAAGCGTTTTTACCGCGAAACGCGGCCGGCCGGGCAAGCACCCGAAGGCGCGACGCGGTCGTCAGTCCCGGCACCGCAGGGAGTCCGCCGATGAAAGCCACCCTCGAACATTTCACGCAGCGCCTGCAGGCCCTCTCGGCTGCCGAGGACTTCTTTGCCTACTTCGGCGTTCCTTTCGCGCCGGCGGTCCTGCATACGAGCCGCCTGCATATCCTGAAGCGCTTCCACCACTATCTGCGCACGCAACCGGCACCCCCCGAGGGCGATGACGCCACTTTGCATGCGCACGGGCGCGCACTGCTTGCGCGCGCTTATGACGACTTTGTGCACTCCACGCCACGCGAGGAGAAGGTATTTGCCATCTTCACGGTGCTCGACGGTTGCCGCATAAGCCTGGCCGCCGTGCGTGGTGCGCTGCCATCGCAAACCCCCGAGGACTAAACGATGCATATTCTTGTCTGCATCAAGCAGGTACCAGACAGCGCCCAGATCCGGGTCCATCCTGTCACCAACACCATCATGCGCCAGGGCGTGCCCGCGATCGTGAATCCCTACGATCTCGTGGCGCTGGAAGAGGCGCTGCGCCTGAAGGATCAGTACGGCGCCCGCGTCACCGTCCTCACCATGGGCCCTCCCCAGGCGGAGGCGGCCCTGCGCAAGGCGCTGTCGTTCGGTGCCGACGAGGCCATCCTGCTCACCGACAGGGCCTTCGCCGGAGCCGACACGCTGGCGACCAGTTATGCGCTGGCAAGCGCCATCCGCAAGATTCAAGAAGACATGCCCATCGATCTGGTCTTTGCCGGCAAACAGACCATCGACGGCGACACGGCACAGGTCGGGCCCGGCCTCGCTACGCGCCTTGAGATGCAACTTCTGACCTATGTCAGCCGCATCGACGGCGTCGATCCCGATACCAACGAAATCACCGTGCAACGCCGCGCCGAAGGCGGTGTGCAGCGGTTGCGCACGCGCCTGCCCGCCGTTCTTACCGTGCTCGAAGGCATCAACGACATGCGCTTTGCGACCATGGCCGACATGTTTCGCGCCGCGCGCTACCCGTTGGTCGTCTGGGACCGTGAAGCCGCCGGCATCGACGATGTCGGCAAGATCGGGCTCAAGGGGTCCCCGACGGTCGTCTCGCGCGTATTCGCGCCCACGGCGCGCGCGCAAAAGGCGGAGATCATCACGACGCAAAGCGAGCAACCCGATGACATCGTCGCCACCCTGCTCGCCAAGATGTTCACCAAACATCCCCAACTGCGGGCGGCCATCCGCCCCCGCCTGGCCTAGAGGACTGGACCGATGACACAACCCGCCACCCCCTCGCGACCCGCCGGCCGCCGCAAGTTTGAGCTCGACCCGCGCTTTGAATCCTACAAGGGCGTCTGGGTCTTCCTCGAACACAACGAGGGCGTCGTGCACCCCGTGTCGTTCGAACTTCTCGGCGAAGGCCGCAAACTGGCAGACCAGCTCGGCGTGGAACTTGCCGGCGTGGTCCTCGCGGGCGACGGGACCGCCGCGCGGGCCTTCGCCGATGAGGCCTTTTTCCACGGCGCCGATCTCTGTTTCACGGCCATCCACCCGGTGCTCGCGCACTACCGCAACCAGCCCCATGCGCGCACGCTGACAGCTCTCGTCAATGCCCATCAGCCCGAGATTCTGCTGCTCGGCGCCACCACCATGGGCCGCGACCTTGCGGGCAGCGTGGCGACGACATTGCAGACCGGTCTTACGGCCGACTGTACCGGTCTTGCCATCGACCCCGAAAACCGCAGCCTCGCGGCCACGCGACCGACGTTCGGAGGCAGCCTGCTCTGCACGATCGTCACCCTGAACTACCGGCCGCAAATGGCCACGGTCCGCCCGCGCGTTTTGTCTCTGCCCACCCGTGACACCAGCCGTCGCGGCCGCGTCGTGGCCGTCGAGCCGGATCTTGCCGAAGACGAGATCGTCACCAAGCTGCTCGAGTTCATACCGGATGCGCGGCGCGACGAAGCGAGCCTCGCCTTTGCCGACATCATCGTCGCCGGCGGGCGCGGACTCAAACGCGCGGACAACTTCCGCCTCCTGTGGGATCTCGCCGATGCCCTGGGTGCCGAAGTGGGCGCCACGCGGCCCGTGGTACAGGCCGGCTGGGTCACTGCTGACCGGCAGATCGGCCAGAGCGGCAAGACCGTGCGCCCGAAGCTCTACATTGCCGCCGGCATCTCGGGCGCCGTCCAGCATCGCGTCGGCATGGAGGGTGCCGACGTCATCATTGCCATCAATCCCGATCCGGACGCGCCCATTTTTGACTTCGCCACATACGGCATCGTTGCCAACGCCATGCAGATCCTGCCGGCGATGACAGCGGCGATCCACCAACATATGGCTGCCCTGAAAAAGGCGGTCTGAGGACGCATCATGAACGAGACTTTCGATGTAATCGTGGTCGGCGGCGGGCCTTCCGGCAATGCCGCCGCCTACACCCTGGCCCGCGCCGGGCTGCGTGTCCTGCAGATCGAACGCGGCGAATATCCGGGCTCCAAGAACGTGCAGGGGGCCATCCTGTATGCCGACGCCCTCGAGCGCATCATTCCGGATTTCCGCAAGGACGCTCCGCTTGAGCGCCACCTCATCGAACAGCGCGTGTGGGTCCTGGACGACACGTCCTATGTCGGCACCGCCTACCGGTCGGCCGATTTCAGCAAACCGCCCTTCAACCGCTACACGATCATCCGCGCGCAGTTCGACCGGTGGTTCTCCAAAAAGGTGCAGGAAGCGGGCGCCCTCGTGATCTGCGAAACGACGGTCACAGACCTTCTTCTCGATGGCGATTGGGTGGTCGGCGTACAGACAGACCGCGCCGGCGGCTCGATCTTCGCCGATGCCGTCATTCTGGCCGACGGCGTCAATTCGACATTGGCCCGCAAGGCCGGATTCCGTCCCGAGCTCGAGCCCCGCGAGGTGGCGCTGGCGGTCAAGGAAATCCACTTTCTGCCCGAGGAAACAATCCAGAGCCGTTTCAATGTCACCGGCGACGAAGGCGTCGTCATCGAAATGGCCGGCAAGATCACGCAGGGCATGGTCGGTACGGGGTTTTTGTATACGAACAAGGAATCCATCGCCATCGGCGTCGGCTGTCTCCTGTCCGATTTCCGCAACCAGAAGACTTCGCCTTATGCGCTGCTTGACCGCATGAAGGCCCACCCCGCCATAGCCCCGCTCCTTGCGGGCGGGGAGATGAAGGAATACACAGCCCACCTCATACCCGAGGGCGGCTACCATTCCATTCCCCGCATCTACGGGGATGGCTGGCTGACCGTCGGCGACGCCGCCATGTTCGTCAACGGCGTGCATCGCGAAGGTTCGAACCTGGCCATGACGAGCGGGCGGCTTGCCGCCGAAACCCTGATCGAGTTGCGCGGCGAGCACAAACCCTTTTCGTCCCGCCATCTCGCACGCTACCGCGCCAAACTTGACGACAGCTTCGTCATGCGCGATCTGCGCAAGTACAGAAATCTGCCGCGCATCGTCGAAAAGAATCCGCAGTTCTTCACGGCCTATCCCGAGCTCCTGAACAAGGCCGCGCACACCCTCATTTCGGTCGATGGCGTGGACAAAAAGACCAAGGAGCGCGCCATTCGCAAACACTTCATTGCCGCCCGCTCCCGCCTGGGGCTGCTCGGTGACTTCTTCAAGTTGTGGAGGGCGTTCGAATGAAACGGGTAGAGGAAAAGCTTTTTCAGAACCGTTACCGTGTCGACGCCGGCCGCATGCACGTACAGATCACCGATCCCGACGTCTGCCGGTCCGCCTGCAGGACGTGGCCCTGCACCGTCTGCTGTCCGGCTGCCTGCTACACCCGCGAAGGCGACGGACGCATCACTCTCATAACGGATGGATGCCTGGAATGCGGAACCTGCCGCATTATCTGCACGGAGCACCGCAACATCGGGTGGACCTATCCGCGCGGCGGGTACGGCATTCTGTTCAAATTCGGCTGATGGCCGCCGCAGGCAGGCCCCGCCACGCACACTGTGGCCGGGCCTTTGCGGCCGTCCGTGGAGCCCGACGCCCCCGCGTTTTGGAAACGCCGCGCCCTCTGCGTAACACAGCCCGCGCCGAACTACCCCTCACGCGCGCATCCGGCACCAGTCCCCGGAATGCGCTGATGATCCGCAGCGCCAGATAAGAACGGCGCTGCGGATTCACAGCACGCCTGTCAGTATCCGCCCTTGCGCATGCTCTCCGGCAGACCCGCAATCCGGCCGGCCTGCTTGGAAGGATTGCCCGGAAACAGGTCAAACAGGGTCTTGTTGTCCACCTTGCGGTCAGACCAGATTTCCTGCATGCCCTTCAGGATGTGGCGATTATTGGGCAGCTCGCCCCCATGGTTGAAGTATTGATCGCGCAGATAGTCGATCACATCCCAATGGTCCTGATTCAACTCAAGACCTTCCGTCCGCGCAATCTCCACCGCAACGGCCCTCTCCCAGTCGCCCTGGTTGACGAGGTAACCCGCGTCCGTGCTCTCGACCGCCTTGCCATTGACGTTGTACACCATTGTGACAGTGACTCCCCTTCGTGCCGTTCACAGAGATTAGAATAATTCTTTACGTCATTTCTCTCTATCCACTTGCTGCCTTTGTACCAAATACCACGGTCGTTGTCTAACACATGGTGCGCGCCAAGTCCTTGTTCCGTCGATTATCCATTGATTGATGTCAAACCCCCGCAGACGGGCCGTGCGCCGTGCCATCGGGTGATCGCCGACGGGTCTGCGCCGGGCACGAGGGCAGGCGAACTTCTGCGCCTCGATCCCCCTGCGCGGACGGCCGGTGCCCGCTCATGGCGCACGTTTGTCGCCCATGGCCGTGACCGCGCCGCAACCGGGATCTTCGTCGCCACGCACCTGCCCGCCACCGTGCCCGGCACGCCAGAAAGTCGGGGGCCCCTCCCGTTGCAATCTGCTAGTGTCGGATGGCATCGAGCCGCTTGAGCGGACCACCTCTGCCCACGCGCCTGAGCGCGGAGACCTCCCATGGACACATCCATCGAAAAAACCATTCTCGATCTGTTGGATTCCCACAAGACCATGACGCTGGCCACGTTGCGGCCGGATGGCTGGCCGCAGGCCACGACCGTCCGGTACGCCCATGATGGCATGACCCTGTATTTCGTCTGCGACCGCAGCAGCCAGAAGGCCGCCAACCTCGCGCAGACCGATCGCGTCTCCTTGACCATAGATCACGACACTTCTGATGACGCGGCCATCAGGGGATTGTCCATGGCGGCGCACGCACGCGCGGTGAGCGACCCCGGCGAGGCGCAAAAGGCCTTGCGGCTTGCTGGCTTCAACTGGCCGGAACAGGGCCTGCCTGAGGAAGCGCCCTCCCGTCAGGACATCCAGGTCTATCGGGTAACACCGACCCTCATATCGGTTCTCGACTACCGCAAGGGTTTTGGACACACTGATCTGGTATCGTACTGAAAGGACCGAAAGCGCCTGCACGGCCCTGAGCGAAAAATGCCGGGCTTTGCGGCAAAAACAGTCGCGCCTGCGCGGCCCGCTTAGGCCCTTGCCAGACCGTCAGGGCCACCACAGACGCTGGCCTTGCCGGCGCAGCAGATCGCCGGCCGCCTAAAGCCACCCCGACCCCGCCGGCCCTGGCAAGCCATGCCGCCGATTCGCTATAATTCCCGGCATCGTGACAGCTTGGGCACGCGACGCCCGGACGTCTCCGGGGACTGCGCCCACGGCGCCCGGGCGCGCGGCCGCGCAAAGAAAAAACTGCTTGCCCGCGCACAGCCCGGCGTGCATGATTTCCTGCGTGGATGGATTCCAAACCAGCACAAGGAGCGCGCCATGACAAAAACACGGATAAGCCGCCGCAACGCCATCAGGATGACGGCAACAGGACTAAGTCTCGCCGGCGCCGCCATCGCGGCCCCGCATGCGGCGTTCGCCGCAGCTCCCCGCAACGAGGGTCTCATGGCACCCGGGAGCCGGACACTGCAGCACCTGATGGCCGCACTCGCGAGGTCCCCGCGGCGCAGGAACTTCAAGACGGTGCCCATGATTCTGACGCACCCGGATGAGTGGGATGCCGAGGCCCTGGACAGACTGCTGCACTACCAGGGCACCCCCAAACAGGTATGGGACAACACAGCAATCGAAAGCCCCTGGCTGAATCTCATGCGCAACGCCCTGAACGCACAGATATGGTCCTTCAGGCATCCGGATTTTCTCTGCGTCTCCGCCACACATGGCTCTGCGCACATGGCGCTTTATGATGACGTCATATGGGATAAGTACCTGCGCAAGTTCACGCAAGGCAAATGGACCAGAAACGTCTGGCTCAAAACGTCGCCCGCGGCACACGGCAATCCCGCCGATTTCGAGAATCCGCGCGGCGCGTTCTCTCCGCACGACAACAGCATCCCCGTTTTGCAGCAACGCGGTGTCGTCTTCCTCGCCTGCCACAACGCGGTCTGGGAACTGACGATGGCCGTTCGCAAAAAGGGCATAAACCCCGATCACCTCGACCATGCCCGCATGGCGGCCGAATTCACCAACCATCTGATCCCCGGGGCGGTGTTGACACCCGGGGTGGTGGGTACACTCCCGGAGCTTCAGCTGGCCGGATTCCAATACATAAAATAACCACGCCACGAGGAGAATGTAATGCAACAACGCAGAAACACACGGCTACACCGCGCGCTGCTTGGCGCGACCGGCGCCCTGCTCTTGACGGCGGTCACGGCACACGCCGCCACCAGCGGATGGGGCGGCAAGGTCGAGCCGCCCCACTATCGCGAGCAGGTATTCCCGCCGTGGAGCCACGAACGCAATAATCCGGCGGTGAACAAGGGATTCGATTTCACCGTACCGGAAATCGACGACCTGCCTGACTTCCACGGCAGCATCGACAACCCGCAACTCACGATTTTCGTTGGTGGCAACTACTACTTCGCCATGGCGCCGCTGGTGGCGGCTTTCGAAAAGGAGCATCCGGCCATCCGGGGTAAGATCTATTATGAGACCCTGCCCCCCGGCATCCTCATCCGGCAGATGCAGCATGGTGGAACGATCACGATCGGCAACATGACCTGGACCATCAAGCCGGATGTCTATGCAGCGGGTCTGAAAAAGGTGAATTACTGGATTCACCGCGGTCTGTTGCAGGGACCGGCCGTGCCCTATGTCACCAACGACCTGGCCATCATGATCCCGAAGGGCAATCCCGCCCACATCACCGGCCTGCAGGATCTGGGCAGACCCGGCGTGCGGCTGTCCATGCCCAATCCGGCCTGGGAGGGAGTGGCCCGGCAGATCGAGATGTCGCTTCGCAAGGCCGGCGGCCTGGCGCTCGAAAGACGCGTATACGACACCAAGGTACGCGACGGTCAGACCATTCTGACGCATGTCCACCACCGCCAGACGCCTCTTTATCTAATGCAGGGATTGGCCGACGC
>JAJYHH010000114.1:40761-44502 GCA_021784845.1 Pseudomonadota bacterium | reverse complement strand
CGGTCAGGATGAGGCTGCCTGCGGCATAGTCCCACAGCTTCTGGCCACCATGCAGATAAAGGTGGAGTCGTCCGGCAGCCAGCCAGCACCAGTCGAGCGCGCACGCGCCAAGACTCCGCTGGGAGGCATAGGGCGGGTCCACGCCGAGACGCCCCGCCAGGTGGGGCGCGAGCCGCTTGAAGTCGATTGCCGCAACGGATCGGCGCAGCGCGCGGTCGCCTCGATTGGTGGCAAGCGCCACGCCATTTAGCCAGGCGCCCTGCCCGCGAATGGCAGTAAAACATTCCCGCCGGTTCGGATCGTAGACGATGCCGAGCGTAGGCTGGCCGTTTTGGAGGAGCGCCAGCGAAACCGCGAAGAAAGGCAGGCCATTGACAAAGTTCGTCGTACCGTCCACCGGATCCAGGCACCAAACGCCGGTCGGGGCTGCCAGCACGCGCTCCTGCGCGACGGCGGTCATTTCCTCGCCCAGAAAGGCGAACTGCGGCCAGCGCCCGCCGAGTTCGGCGGCAAGGCGCGCCTGCACCGCCGTATCGGCCGCCGTGACAAGACTGCCGTCATCCTTGATGGTGAGCTTGGCACAGCCGAAACGGGGCAGTATCTCCTCATCCGCCACACGGGCCAGGAGTGTCCGGAGAAACTGTACGGCGTAGATGGGCTCGAAAGACCCGCAAGGCGCGGCCATCAGCGTGCGCTATCCACCGCCCACTTGATGGAACAACCCATGCTGGGTATCTGCTCCCGCGGCCCGTGACCGGTCTCGGCCACGAGCTTCATGGCTTCAAACAGGTCACGGCGCGCCCCGGGCACGGCCTCCTTGCGGCTGGCATCGAGGCGCCCCCTGTACTGCAGTTGAAGGTCCGCATTAAAACCAAAAAAATCGGGCGTACAGACGGCGCCGTAAGCGCGCGCCACCGCCTGGGAGGCGTCATGCAAATAAGGAAACGGATAACCGAATTGCTCGGCGACGCGCTTCATGTTCTCAAACGAATCTTCCTCGTAGTCGGTTGGATCATTCGACATGATCGCCACGCTCTGAATACCGAGGCCCTGCAACTCACGCGTGTCCCGGATCAACCTGTCCCGAATCGCCTTCACATAAGGGCAGTGATTGCAGATGAACATCACCAGCAGTCCCCTTGGGCCGCGAACATCCGCAAGACGCACAAGACGCCCGTCTGTGCTCGGGAGCGCAAAATCGGGCGCAGACCAGCCGAAATCACACACCGGTGTTTGCGTGCTGACCATATAACCTCACTTCGGGACGCGAAAAAACACGCGGCATTATGGCACATGCGTACAGGGCACTGTCTATACCACATCTTCGACCGAAGGTCCCGCCGAGCGCGCGGACTTTCAGGTGACCTGGGCGGGATAAAACAAATCAGCCAGGGTGGCAAGGTTCGGGATCGCCGCTGGACGCCCATCCAGAACGAGTGTCACGGCAAAAAGCGGATTTTCGTTGCTGGCGTTGGTCATGAGCGGCGCCGCATCATCGAGCACGCGCGGCTGCGGTTCGGCGCTGGTCAGGATGGCGAAGAATTCCCCGGGACCGCGTCCGGCGAGCGGATAGAAAACCGCCACCCGCGAACGGGCGTTGATCTCGATACCCGGACTCCACAAACGGGTCAAATCACACACGGTCACCGGACGCGAGCGCCAGTTGATCACACCCAGAATCCACTGGGGCGCAAGCGGCTGTTCGACGATGTCTGCGAGCGTGATGATCTCTGCCACCAGCGCGCTTGGTAAAAGCAGCGATCGTTCGCCAATGGGCAGCAACAGACCGTGCACGCGATTACTCCGCGCGGCCATGGCGGCGCTCCTGATAAAGAAGATGGGCGGCAAGACCGTCGAGGGAAAACACCAGGATCAGCCCCTCTGTCTGCATGGACGCTGCGTCGAAGAGCGGTTGTCCGCCGGGTGGCAGGGGACCGAGGGGCGAAAAGGCCTCGATACGCAGAGGTTCAGCCGCCAAAAGCCGCATATCCTCCACCAGAATGCCGACACCGCGCCTGGTCGCATCCAGAAACACGGCCCGGGTCCAGTTGGCTTCCTCAACGGGTTCCAATGCGGCATCAAGGGCGAAGGCGGGCCAGACGACACCCGAAACGACACGCTGCGCCGCCGCCAGCCCAAGGGGTCTGACTGTCAGATTCTCACGCGGCTCCACCACGAGATGCGGCACGTTGGGCAACAGGTATCTGGCTCCCGCAAAACCGATCTCCAGGTAATGACGCACCTGTGTGGCAACCGGCCTCATGCGCGGCCCCGCTCAAGCAGCGTTTCGATATGCTGGCAGACATCGTCTTCCTGGTAGGGCTTGCCAAGATAGGCATCCACTCCGAGACTGAGTGCGCGCTCGCGATGTTTGGCCCCTGAACGCGACGTGATCATGATGATCGGGATGTGACGCAATGCCACCTCGGTACGCACACGCGTGGTGAGCTCGTATCCGTCCATGCGCGGCATTTCGATATCGACCAGCATGATATCAGCGACGCGTTCGCGCAGCTGTTCCAGAGCGTCGACCCCGTCCTTGGCCGTCATCACGTCGTAGCCCTGTTTTTGCAGGAAGCGGCTCGTCACCTTGCGTACCGTCAGGGAATCGTCCACGACCAGGACGACGCGCCTGCGGTGAGCGGCCGTCTCGGTGACGACCGGAGCCGGCACGACTTTCATGACGTCTTCGTCAAGCCACAGGCCGGGAACATCGAGAATCAGCACCACACGGCCGTCGCCGAGGATGGTCGCGCCGAGCAGACCGCGGATTTCGGCCAACTGCGGCCCGAGCGGTTTGACCACCACTTCGCGGGTACCGTACAAGGTACCGACCGCGACCGCCACTTCCCGGTTATCGAGCCGCAGAAGCAGGACCGGCACCCTGCGCTGCGCGCCGAGGGATGGCATGGCAACGCCAAGCCTCTGGCCGAGATCCATGAAGGGGTAATCCTGTCCGCCATAGCGCAGCACGGGTTTTGGCATGCCAAGGGCATCCTGAATGGCGGAGTTGGGCGCCTCGACGATATTGACGATGGCCGCCAGCGGCACAGCGAAGGTCTGGTCGCCACAACTGATCATCAGGGCCTGAGTGATCGACAGCGTCAGGGGCAGGCGGATCACGAAAGTGGTGCCCCGCCCCGTGTGCGTCTCGACCGTGATCGCGCCGCCCAGCTTCTTCACTTCGTTGTGGACGACATCCATGCCCACACCGCGCCCGGAAAGATGCGTTATGGTCGACGCGGTGGAGAAACCCGGCAACAGGATGAACTGCACAATCTGTTCGTCGCCCAAAACGGCATCGGCAGGCATCAGTTTGCGCTCGATGGCCTTGGCGCGAATGCGCTCCACATTGAGCCCCTGGCCGTCATCGCTGAAGCGGATCACGATCTCACCGCTTTCGTGCATGGTGTCGATGCGGATCGTACCAACGGGGGGCTTGCCCAGACGGGCGCGTTCGGCGGTCGGTTCCAGCCCGTGATCCAGCGCATTGCGCACCATGTGCTCGAATGGTCCAATCATGCGCTCAAGGAGATGCCGATCGAGTTCGACCTCAGCACCAGACAGAATAAGTTCGGCTTTTTTGCCCAATTCCTGCGCAGTCTGCCGGACGATCTGGCGCAGCCGGTGCGCCTGCGTCGCAAAACTGACCATGCGCGTGCGCATCAAACCTTCCTGCAGTTCGGTGTTGACACGCGCCTGTTGCTGCAAAACCGCCTCGGCCTGGCTCGCCACGCCGTC
>JAJYHH010000114.1:0-40088 GCA_021784845.1 Pseudomonadota bacterium | reverse complement strand
TGCTGATCGTTGGACGGTTCGCTCCGCCACATGGTCAGCGCGGCGCCGAGGGCCTCGAGCAGATCGCGCGCCTCATCACGGAAAATCTCGCGCAGCTCCGGATCGATGTCCTGTGCATCCTGCGCACTGACCGCGATTTCGGGCATTAACGGGGGCGGGGATGGGGAGGCCACCACCGAGGGCACCGTCTCCTCGGTGGCTGCACTCTCCCCGTCGCCGCCGTCGGCCGCCGACACGCCGGAGTCTTTCCGCTGCCACCATGTGAACGATTGGTCCGGAGCGCGCGCGGCGACGAGATGCTCGAGCGTCTCCTGGAGTGCGGCCATCTCGGTGCGCAGCGGCGGTTCCCGCAGATCAACCAAAAAGCGCGCCATGAGATCCGTAAACGCCGCCAGCGTGGTCACCGCGTCGGCATCCAGTGCCGCGTCTTGCGATACCATGGCCTGCAGATAGCGCTCGAGCGCAGCACCGCTGTCTGCCATGGCAAGCAAGGAGACCGACCGCGCGCTCCCGTGCAACGTATGCGCCGCCCGCAACAAGGCCGCTGACACCGGAGTGCCGACACCCTGGAGCGCGGCCGCCTGCAGGACCTGCAAATGATCGCGCATCTCGGTGACGAAGATGTCACGCAAAAGCGGATCCTTGTCGAAGATGGAAGCCGACGCAGCCGGCACGGATCCCGCGTCATCGGCGGCCACCCGATCCATCCCATCCCGCTCTCCTCCGGTACCCGCGCCCGTGTCCGCGGCGTCCTGGCGGACGGGCTCATCCTGCGATCCGGTCACACCGGGGGACGCCCGACGCGCCGGGTCACTCTGCGGCCGTGGTGGCGGCTCGCCGCCAGCGGGCGCTTCATCCGCAAGACCAGATTGCGCGGCGGGCATGGGAGCTGGCGCCGCAGCCGGCACCGGCCTGTTATCGGCGAGCGCCTGCAGTGCGGCCCGGATGTCGGCCATTTCGGGTAACGCGCCATCCTGTTCGATGGCAGCGACCCAGCGCTCTACAGCGTCATGAGCAAGGCCGATCCAATGAACGATGTCGTCGGTGGACGTAAGCTGCCGGGCGCGCACGCGATTCATCAGAGCCTCGGCGTCGAAGGCAAGTTCTGCAATCTCGCCGGCCTCGACCATACGACCGCTTCCCTTCAGGGTATGGAAGGCGCGCCGTATGACGGTCAGCGCCTCCTCATCCTCGCGCTGGTTGCGCCAACGGGGCATATGTTCAGCCAACTGGCGCAGCGCCTCGTGTGCATCTTCCAGAAAAACCGGCAAAATCTCAGGATCAATCGCAGGCCGTGGCGCGCCGGCTCCAGACAATGCCACAACCACGGATGGCCCGGATCCGGCCGGAACCTCTTCGGCCTGCAGCGCGCGCTGCAGACCCGCACTGACCACGCCGAGACGTTCGGGCGGCAGCGCATGCCCGCGCTCGAGCCCGGTTACCTGTGCCTCCAGGGCACCCACACCGATCGCCACAGCCTCAAAACGCGCAGCCGAGGGCGGTAGCGCTCCGATTGCCAGCTGTTCAAGGAGATGGCTCAGGTGGCGGGCCAGATCCGCTGCCGCCTCATCACCCAGAACGCGAAAGGCTGCCGCCACCTGGTCTGCGAGTTTGGGCAAACCCTCCAGCAGCACACGCTGTCCACTATCGGCAACGAAGGTCGTGAACTGGGTCTCCATGTGCTGGAGATTGACGTGAATCTCCGCGCCAACCGAACTGACAAGGCGGCGCGTCTCATATTCACTGAGCGTACCTTCGGAAATCTCGATGCCGCTGGTATCACCGGCAACAGCATAAAGCGACTGCAGGCTGCGCCGGCGCTCATCCACGAGCGTGCACCATTCCATGCGTCCCGTGGGAATCTCGTGAATTGCCGATTCGACCTGAAGAAGGGCCTGGGCAAGGGTCATGGCTGCCACGGGCGATTTTTCGACACGGGCCTCGTTCAGTGCGCGGCAGAGATCCCGCACATCGGCCGCCAGTGCCGCCAGGGGTGCGATGTTCAGGGTGGTAAACGTCTTTGCCATCTTGTCGAGCAGGCGCACCAGCTCTTCAGCGATCTGATGTCCGCCATCGGCGGCGTCTAAATAGCTCGACAAAAGCTCCTGGGCATGACCGACCTCATGCTCAAGGGCGCTTGTCACCGAACGCAGTGCATCGATCGCAGCAACCGGATAGGCCTCCTCGGCGACTACAAGCCCGAAGGCGTCGCGAATGGCATCAGTATCGGGGTCCGAGGTGCCGCTCTGGCTGATGGCAAAGAGCATCTCCCGGCTCAGGCGCTCGTAGGTGGCCCGGGCACTGGCCTTGTCCTGCCCGTCTGCGCTGCGCTTTAACTGCTGGTCGAGCCGGCCGAAAAGTTTCTTGTGTTCCAGCAGGGGCGGTGCCTCGACACGCACGACCCCGACGAACCCCGCCGCAATCCACAGGCACTGCGCTGCGGGCATGAACGCCGCCTGCTCGCGCCAGTCGACCAGATAGGATCGCATCTGCGTCAGCAGCAGCGCATCGCTGGTCTTTAGCCATTGCACGAGGAGGGCCTGAAAGGCCGCACGCTGCTCCAGGAAGATACGCCCAAGAACCCTTTCGTCCGTCACGCTGGAGTGCGGCGGGCGGACATCGAGACTGGGAGAGAACAGCGCAAACAGGTCGGCCGGCGGCAAGCCGCGCGCGCCGCGCAGATCGTTTAGCAAAGGCAGGCACAACTGCGCCAGCGCGCCGCGCCGCGTCTGCGCGGCATCCAAAACGTCGGGCATCGACAAAACAAACCGGACAAGCGGTTCCAGGCGCTCCGGACTTGGCGCCTCGGCGCCTGCCAGGAGATCCTCCGCCAGCGCCTCGGCCTCGCCGACAAGGTCGGCCAGATTGTCGAATTCGACCATCTTGAGGGTGCCACCTATCTGGTGCAGATAGGTGGCACAAAGCCGCAGCCGGGCCTCGTCGGCCCGATTATCCGTGAAGGCCTCCAGCGCCTGGCGGGCCTTCTTCAGGGTCTCGTCGATCTCTTCCTTGACCCAACCGAGAGTGCCCAGATCAACGCTGCTTGTGATGGCCATCATCCCCCCGGTCTCGAGTCCTGCCTCAAACCGGCAACTTGAAGCCTGCCACCGATGCCTGCAGTTCGCGCACGAGATCCGACAGCTTGGTGATGGATTCGGCGGTCTGTTTCGTTCCGGCCGACGTCAGCGCCGTCGCCTCCTGAATGTCACCCATGTTGTGAGACACGTTCGTTGCGGTTTCCGACTGCATATGGGCGTCCTTCGCGATCCGCACGATCAGGCCCGAAAGCTGCTCCGACACCGATTCGATCTGTCCCAAAGCCTGCCCCGCCGCGTCCGCCAGGCGCGTACCCTCCACCACGCCGTTCGTCGCCTTTTCCATCGACGCCACCGCTTCATTGGTGTCGGCCTGAATGGTCTTCACCAGATCGGCGATCTGCTTGGTGGCCGCACCCGACCGTTCGGCCAGCCGCTGCACTTCATCTGCCACCACCGCGAAACCGCGGCCTGCGTCTCCCGCCATGGCCGCCTGGATGGCCGCGTTCAGCGACAGGATGTTCGTCTGTTCGGCGATATCATTGATCAGCTCGACGATTTCACCGATCTGCTGTGAGCTCTCACCCAGCCGCTTGATGCGCTTGGCAGTTTCCTGGATCTGCTCGCGCATCTCATCCATGCCCTTGATGGTATTCTGCACAGCCTCCGCGCCCCGTTTGGCAGTCAGCACCGAACCGCGCGCCACCTCCACGGACTGTCCCGCGCTTTGCGACATTTCCTCCATCGATTTTGCCATGGCGCGCATGCGATCGGTGGTTGCCAGAATCTGCTTGGCCTGGCGGTCCGCCGCTTCATTCAGCTCGATGGCCGTCTTGCGGCTCCGGTCGGATGCCATCGCCACCTCCTGCGCAGTCGCATTGATTCGGTACACGACATTGCGCATTTCCTTGACGGCGTAGTTGATCGAGTCGGCGATTGCGCCCGTGATCTGTTCGGTCACCTGCGGCTGGATCGTCAGATCGCCATCCGCCAGGTCGCCCATTTCGTCGAGAAGCTTCAGAATGGCGTCCTGGGTCTCGCGGTTTTGCGCAGCGCTTGCGCGGGCGCGGGCGCGCTCATCACCCACCAATCGCGACACCAGGAAAGCGAAGAAGACCAGCGCCAGACCCGTCATCGCGTAGCCGATAAACTTCTCCAGACGGCGGCGATGGTTCAGGGAGTTGTATGCCGATACCAGTTTGCGTGCGTCCGCGAGGTTGTGATTGCTCTTGCGGTACACCAAAGTACCGGCGCGCTGGGCCACAAAAAGCGGCGTGGCATCAGCCAGAATGCCATGCACACTTTCATTCATCGCCTTGAACGCCTCGCGGGCCTGCGCAAATTTCTTGGCCACGGCCGATGGCAGCACGGAAGCCAGCTGCTGCTGGGTCTTATGGAAGAGCTTGGCGTCTTCACCAAACTGCTGCGCCGCAACGGCAGCGGAGCTGCCACCCTGCGCGAACATGTTGACTTCCATGGTGATCCGCTGGCTTAGCATGCCCTGGCGCGCAGCCAGATACATGGTCTGGCGCGGCATATGGGTGCGCACACCGGTCGTGACAATCTCGTCCCACAAGGCAAGGAGCAAAGGCGCCGTCTGGTTGACCGTGGCCACATAGTCATGCATCTGCAGGGCCGCATCTTCCTGCTTCAGGATGTGGTTGACGCGCCGGCGCATCACCTGCCAGGCGCGGTCAACGCGGTCCAGGGCCGGGTGCACGGCTACCGGCGACGGTGGCATGCCGAGAGAACTGTTTCCGTTCTTCAGATCAACGATGATCCGCTGAAACTCGTTGCGCGAGTGCCGCAGATCGCTAAACGCACTCTCTTCGCCGAGGGTCGCGGCGGCGGCGTCCTTCGCAATCCGCTGCGACAGCATCAACAGCTGACTCGACTGCTCGATGTATCGGGAATCCCGGCTGGTCTGCTGGGCCACGGTATAGAAGAGGAATACCGCCGCGGCGAGCGACAAGACCAGCAAGGCCAGGATTATCGGAATCCCGAGAATGTTTTGCAGCTTGAGGTTCAGCGAGAACTTCTTGCGTACCGACCTGCCGCGCCCCTTCGGCTGGACCTCAATGTATTGCTCGCCGCCCGCCCCTATTTCCTCGGTCGGCTGATCCAAAACAGCACCCTTCTTTTTGGATAGTCTTGCCACCATAGTCTCAACCCCTTATAGACTGCGCGCCCTTATGAAGTCGCGCACCACCCTCGGATCGCGGCCTGGCTCACCCGGAATCAGGCCGCGACGTGCTTGAATGTCAGACTGTCCGACAAGGAGCGCAGATCGAACACGCCCCACAAAACACCGTTTTCCATATAGGCCGTCTGCACATGCATCAAAACCGCATTATCCAGTCCGGCGATGTCGCGGCGATCGCGCTCGACATCAAAATGCTTGAGTCCCGAGACTTCATTCACAAGCAGGCCGGCGCTCAGGTCGCCGACGTGCATCACGAGCAGGCGTACCTTGTCCTCGAGAGGCACCGGGGGCTTGCCGAAAAATTCCGCCAGGTCGATGACCGTCAAGAGGGTGCCGCGGATGTTGGCGATACCCTTGACCCAGCGCTTGGTTCCCGGCACACGGGTGGTGACCGGGCGAGGCAGAATCTCCGCGATCTGATCCAGGGAAACGAGCAGCGGCGCATCATCCAGCCGAAAACCCAAACCTGTCCACAACGGGGTGGCCTCGACCTGTTCTGGCAGTTGCGGCGCGAGCGCGCGGACCCGCTCCTGCATCTGTACCAGCAGGTTGAAGGCTTCGCTTTGCGCGGCGTCGGTCACAGGGCTCTGATCTTTTCCAGCAGCTGGCTTTCCACAACCGGCTTGACAATGTAGTCACGCGCGCCCTGCCGCAGCCCCCAGGCCTTGTCCGTCTCCTGGCCTTTGGTCGTGCAGATGATCACGGGAATGCCGCTGGTGGCGGGGTTCTTCGTGATCGTACGGGTCGCCTCGAAGCCGCTCATGCCCGGCATCACCACATCCATCAGGATCAGGTCCGGGCGGAATGTCTTCAATTTTTCAATGCTTTCTTCACCGCTACGGGCCGTGGTGATCGTAAACCCGTTACGCGCCAGCATCTCCTGCAGCAGATGCAGCTCGGTAGGCGAATCGTCGACGACAAGAATATTCTTTATAGCCACGTTAACACTCCCCTGGTCATGCGAATCGGCCTGTGACCTCAATGACACGACACGATCTAATGAACATATTTGCTAATTACATCAATCAGTTCTTCTTGGGTAAACGGCTTGTTGACGTGTTCTTCCGAACCCGCGATCTTGCCACGGGCCTTGTCAAAAAGGCCGTCCTTGCTCGACAGCATGATAACCGGAATATGGCGGAACTCCCGGTTGTTCTTGATCAGAAGACAGGTCTGGTACCCATCAAGACGCGGCATCATGATATCGACAAAAATGATGTCCGGCCGCTGATCGGTTATGACCGACATGGCCTCGAACCCGTCGCCCGCCGTAAACACTTCGTAACCAGCTTTCTTCAGCAGCGCCTCCGCGGTACGACGAATCGTATTGCTGTCATCAATAACCATGACCTTGATACCCACAGACACCTCGCTCGAAAGCCGTTCAGCGAATCCGGCACGTAATTATTGCACCCTCTTGATTTACTAGCATAGGAATGGCGCGAAAGCCAATGCGCACGCACACAATCCCTCCTAAATCGGCCGGGAGATGAGGCTGATCGGGATTCTAGCCTGACGACGGGGCTCTCACCAAACCGCAGCGGGGAGGTCACCCGGACAGACAGCCATGCATTGCTTGACCTTTCCGCAAACAGGTAGGATAAAAACCTTGCCTTTCTGACGGAACCAAACCCATGGGCGCTCAACACCTGCAGGCTGTACCGCACTTGACCACCGCCCTCACCGGCCCGCTTCTCGAGATCGAAAAACGGCTCCTCGAGCGACAGACAGCAATCGAGCAGTGGTTTCACGAACGATGGCTGGCCACGCCCGCGCCTTTCTATACCTCAGTGGATCTGCGTAATGCAGGCTTCAAGCTGGCGCCGGTCGACACCAACCTGTTTCCCGCTGGATTCAACAATCTGAACCCCGCCTTCCATCCCCTGTGCATGCAGGCGCTGCAGGTGGCCGTCGAGCGCCTCTGCCCGAAGGCCTGCCGGATCCTGCTGGTGCCGGAAAACCACAGCCGCAACACTTATTATTGGGAGAACGTCGGCGCCCTGGTGCAGTTGCTCGAACGGGCAGGCTATCAGGTGCGGGTCGGCTCGCTGCTTGCCGAAGCGGCCGGCCGCCAGTCGTTCACCCTGCAAAACGGGCGGGTCGTCGACGTCGAGCCCGTCGAGCGCGTGGGCGACTCGGTCACCCTGCCCGGCTACAAACCCTGTTTGGTTTTGCTGAATAACGACCTCTCGTCCGGGGCCCCGGCTTTGCTCACGGGGATCACACAACCGGTCGTACCCTCCCCGATCCTCGGCTGGTGGCACCGCCTGAAATCGGACCATTTCACGCAGTACCGGCAGCTCGCGCTCGAGTTTGGCGAGTTCATCGACATCGATCCCTGGCTCATTGACCCCCTGTTCCGCCGCTGCGGGAGCGTCGACTTCCAAAAACGGACAGGCGAGGATTGCCTGGCCGAGAATGTCGATGCGGTGCTGCAGGGCATCCGCCTCAAATACCGCGAATACCACATCACGCAGACGCCCTTCGTGATCGTCAAGGCCGATACGGGGACCTACGGAATGGGCATCATGACGGTCCACGACGCCAGTGAGGTCCGTCAACTCAATCGCAAGCAACGCAACAAGATGGCTGTCATCAAGGAAGGGCAGATCGTCGAGCAGGTCCTCATCCAGGAGGGTGTCTATACGTTCGAGACGCTCGGCACCGAACAGGCGGTGGCCGAACCGGTCGTTTATATGATCGACCGGTTCGTGGTCGGCGGCTTCTACCGCATTCACACCACACGCGGATCAGATGAGAACCTGAACGCCCCCGGCATGCAGTTCCGGCCACTTGCCTTCGCCGATTCCTGCTCCAGTCCCGACAGAGAACGGGAGCCGGACGCCAGTCCCAACCGTTTCTACGCCTACGGCGTCATCGGCCGGCTTGCGGCGCTCGCCGCAGCCCGGGAATGGCAGGCGGTGGCAGGCACCTCATGAACAGGCGGCTGGCGGTCATCATGGATCCGCTTGCCGGGATCAAGGGCCAGAAAGACACAACGGTTGGCCTGCTCCGGGAAGCGGCGCGGCGCGGCTACGAGATCCACTATGCGCAGCCCGGCGACCTCAGCCTGCGTGATGGACGGGTCCGGATCGCCACGCAACGCCTGGAAATCGGCACCGACGACTACGCCTGGTACACGCTGGGCGCGTCGGCCACGCTGACGGCACATGATCTCGATGTGGTATTGATGCGCAAGGATCCGCCGTTCGACATGGAGTATGTCTACACGACCTACCTGCTGGAAGAGCTCGAACGTGATGGCGTCCTGGTAGTCAACCGGCCACAAAGTCTGCGCGATGCCAACGAGAAACTGTTCGCGACCCGGTTTGCAGATGTGGCACCGCCCACGCTCGTGACCAGGCGACACCATGATCTACGTGCATTTCTTGGCGAGCAGGGTGACATCGTCCTCAAACCGCTAGACGGCATGGGCGGGACGTCGGTCTTTCGCGTAAAGGCGGGCGACTCCAATACGACCGTGATCTTCGAGACGATGACCTCCCGCGAAACCCGCTTTGTCATGGCGCAGCGGTACCTCCCGGAGATTGCCGCAGGAGACAAGCGCATCCTCCTCATCGACGGCAAGGCCGTACCCTATGCGCTCGCGCGCATCCCCGCGCCCGGCGAAAGCCGCGGCAATCTCGCCGCCGGGGGGCGCGGCGAGGGACGCCCCTTGAGTGCCGCCGATGAACGGATCGCCACGCGTGTCGGGCCCATTCTGCGCGAAAAGGGACTATTGTTCGTCGGTCTCGATGTGATCGGTGACCATCTGACGGAAATCAACGTGACCAGTCCGACCGGCATGCGGGAACTCGACAAAACCTTTTCACTCAATATCGCCGCGTGGCTGTTCGATGCCATCGAGACCCGCCTGGAGGCGGAACCCTAGACCATGCGAACCCGCTTGTCCGATCACGACCGCCTCGGTGTGGCGCTCTTTTTTGCGGGGCTGCTGCATGTCGTCCTGGTTCTCGGCGTGCGCTTCCGTGACCCCGTCACCACCGGCCACGGCCGGACGCTGGACGTGACCCTCGTGCAGGCACGCAGCGACCGCGCACCACGCCATGCACAACGTCTGGCACAGGTGAATGTCCGGGGCGGTGGCGGCCAGCATCACCGGCGCATGGCACGCAGCCCCTTCCGCGCCAGACGCCATGCCGGGGGGGAACTCGCCGCGCGCACAGAGCGACACGGCACGAGCCGGCAGGCGCACTGGCGGCTGATCGTCAGCCGCCACCAGCCGCTGCAAGTCACCCTGGCCACAGAGCCCTGGCAAATCAATGCCGCGCTCGCCGCCAATCTGGGCATGGATCGTCGCTTCCTCGCCGAAGAGGCGCGGCTCAAGGCGGAGATTCGCCGCGACTGGCGCGCCTATCGGGCCGCCGGCGCCGGCCGCGGCGGCGTCACGGCGCGACAGTTCGCCTACGCGAGCTACATCAGCCGCTGGACGGCCTACATGGAGCACATCAGCAATGGCCGCTACAGGCAGGTCCTGCTCACCGCCAATGCACAGGGCACGCTCGTGCTGGATGTCGCCATTCGCGCCAACGGGACGCTCGCGTCCGTCCGCGTCGTACAAAACGCCTCTTCGCCGCTCCTTGCCCGTATCGCCAAGGGCCTCGTCCGCAGGGCGGCGCCGTTTGCGCCCCTGCCGAAAGTGACCGATGAGCCGCTGGCCGTGTTGCACATCGTTGAGACCTGGCGTTTCCGGGGCCGCCACATGACCAGCATGCGGCCGGCCGTATCGGGCAGCGCGTAGACGCAAGTCGCCTTGAAAGGCCGGGGCACCTACCCGATACTAGCCCCATGCTAGAAACCGCGAGTCTCATCAACCAGTTCCTGATCGCCATGCCCGGCCTTGGCGATCCCAATTTTTTCCGCACCGTGACTCTGGTCTGCGAGCACGGCAGCGAGGGCGCCATGGGCATCGTCATCAACCGGCCCACCGACCTCACATTCCGCGACGTCTTTACCCAACTCGGCATCGAGGCGGCCTCATGCGCGCGCCTGGACGAACCCATTTATCTCGGCGGTCCGGTACAGAGCAATCGCGGCTTTGTTCTGCACGAACCGCTCGGCACCTGGGAATCGACACTGGTGGTCGGCGGAACCCTCGGTGTATCGACATCACGGGACATTTTGGCGGCCATCGCGCGCAACGAGGGCCCAGACCACTGTCTGCTCGCCCTCGGTTACGCAGGGTGGGGGCCTGGTCAGATCGAGAAGGAAATCGCCGAAAACGCCTGGCTCAGCGGACCGGCCTCGACGGACGTCCTCTTTCGCACACCGATAGACGCCCGCTGGGCGTCGGCCGCGCACGTGCTCGGTGTCGATCTGGCGCATCTTTCCGGGGAATCTGGTCACGCGTGAAACCGCTGACCTACCTCGCCTTCGACTATGGCACCCAGGTGATCGGCGTGGCCGTGGGGCGTTACCCGCCGGGTCGCGCGGAAGGGGCGGGTACCGTATCGGGACTGGCCCGGGGTCCGGACTGGCGCATGGTAGAAAAGCTGCTGATGACCTGGGAACCAGACATCCTTGTCGTGGGGCTGCCCCTCAACATGGACGGCACGGATAATGAAATGACGGTGGCCGCACGCCGCTTCGGCCGACGCTTGGACGGACGGTATCATATCCCGGTATACTGGGTAGACGAACGGCTGACAACGGCGAGCGCGCGCGACCGGGTCAAAGCCACCGGCGTCCCGCGGGGACGCCGCAAGGCGGCCCTCGACACCCTCGCCGCAATCACCATACTGCAGGCGTATTTTGACGACCTGCCGCGCACCAGCCTGGACCATCCTCGAGGCCCGACACACGAATGACCGTTGATATCGAAGAGGCCCTGGTACGCATGGCGGACGGGTTGCGCGCGCTCACCGCACGGCGGCCTCTGCTGATCGGGGTGCACACCGGCGGCGCGTGGGTGGCAGAGCGGTTGCACAGGCAGCTGGGTTTGACCGAGCCCCTCGGTAACCTGGATATTTCCTTTTACCGGGATGATTTCAGCCGGGTGGGAATGAATCCGCAAGTCAGACCTTCCCATCTGCCGGTCAGCATCGATGACCGGCATGTGGTGTTGATCGATGACGTTCTCCACACCGGCCGCACGGTCCGCGCGGCGCTAAACGAGCTGTTCGATTACGGCCGGCCGGCCTCGATTGCCCTCGCCGTCCTGATCGAGCGCGACGGGCGCGAACTGCCTATCCAGCCGGACATTGTTGGCGTCAGGATGCGATTGACGGCAGGCGAACACGTCAAGCTCACCGGACCCGACCCTCTCGGCATCAGGATCACGGAGAAAACCGATTGATCGGAGACATTCAGGTCGACGCCCAGGGGCGGCGCCGTCATTTTCTGAGCACGGAAGGCATGTCGGCGGACACCATCCTCGGCATCCTCGACACGGCGGAATCCTTCATCAGTGTCGGCGAGCGCGAAATCAAGAAGGTGCCCTTGCTGCGCGGCAAGACCATCGTCAATTTGTTCTTCGAGTCGAGCACGCGCACCCGCACGACCTTCGAGATCGCCGGGAAGCGGCTGTCAGCCGATGTCATCAATATCAATACGTCGGTTTCGGCGACCCAGAAGGGCGAAAGCCTGCTCGATACCGTGCGCAATCTCGAGGCGATGCACACCGATCTTTTCGTTGTCCGGCATCCGCTAAGTGGCGCCGCTGATCTGATTGCCCGCTCGGTGCCAGACCATGTGCATGTCGTAAACGCCGGCGATGGACGCCATGCCCATCCCACCCAGGCCCTGCTCGACATGTTTACGATCCGCCGCTACAAAGGTGACTTCGCCCGCCTCAAGGTAGCCATTGTGGGCGACATCCTGCATTCACGCGTGGCGCGATCGCAGATCCATGCCCTGGCGGCACTTGGCGCACAGGAAGTGCGTGTGGTCGGCCCCCGTTCACTCCTGCCGGCAGCGGTGGACCGGCTCGGGGTTCGGGCTTTTACCGATCTCGACGAAGGACTGCGCGGCGTCGACGTGATCATCATGTTGCGCCTGCAACTCGAACGAATGAACAGCGCACTCATTCCGAGCGCGCGCGAATACTTCGACTTGTACGGACTGACACCGGTCCGGCTGCGCCAGGCGCAACCGGACGCCATCGTCATGCACCCAGGCCCCATGAACAGGGGAATCGAAATCGACTCATCGGTCGCGGATGGCCCGCAATCGGTGATTCTGCCGCAGGTGACAAACGGCATCGCCGTGCGCATGGCGATTCTTGCCCGTCTGGCCGGCGCTACTGCATCGGAGCCAAAAACACCGTGAGCGTATGCCTGAAGGATGGTCGCCTCATCGATCCCGTCAATGGCCGTGATGAAACAGCCAGTCTGATCATCTGCGACGGACGAATCGTCCGTGACGTGGGGCAGGCTGTAGATTGCGTCATCGACGTCAGCGGCCTTGTCGTCTGCCCCGGACTGATCGATCTGCGCGCGCGGGCACGCGAACCTGGCGCGGAACACAAGGCCACGCTCAGGAGCGAAACGGCCGCCGCGCTCGCTGGTGGAATCACCACGTTCTGCTGTCCGCCCGATACAGATCCCCCCATCGATACCCCGGCTTCCGCGCAATGGCTGAATGACCGGGCACGGGTGCTTGGGGGGGCCCGCGTGGTGCCGCTTGGCGCACTCACGAAGGGTCTTTGCGGAACGACCCTCGCGGACATGGCGGCATTGATGCGGGCCGGCTGTGGGGGGGTTACCAACGGCCGGCGGCCGATAAAGGATACAGGCGTGCTTCGCCACGCGCTCGAATACGCAGCAGGCCTTGGCATCACGGTCTTCCTGCAGCCGGAAGATCCCTGGCTTGCCGAGCAGGGCGTGGTGCACGAAGGCGAAGTGGCCACGAGGCTCGGCCTTGCCGGGATACCAGCAACAGCCGAAACCATCGCGCTTGCGCGTGATCTGATGCTGATCGAACAGACGGGTGTGCGCGCGCACATGATGGGTCTGTCGGCGGCGCGATCCTTGCCGCTTTTGCGCGAGGCGCAGGCGCGCGGTGTGCCCGTAACGGCGGATACAGCCGCGCACCAGCTCCATCTGATAGACGAGGATATCGGTTTTTTTGACACACACTGCCATGTGCGACCGCCGCTGCGTGGGGCCGCCGACCGCGCTGCGCTGCGCGAAGCGGTTCGAGACGGCACCCTGGGAGCCATCTGCTCGGATCATCAGCCGCACGAATCCGACGCGAAACAGGTGGTCTTCAGCGATTCCGAACCGGGCATCAGCGCTCTCGAAACACTGCTGCCGTTGACCCTGCAGCTCGCCACAGACGGCATTCTGCCGATAGCCTCCGCCCTGCACCGGATCACGGCGGGACCGGCTGCCATTCTGGGTCTTCCAAACCGGGGCCTTGCCGCCGGCGCCGTGGCGGATCTGTGCGTCTTCGATCCCGATGAAGAATGGATACCCTGCGCGCAGACCTGGAAAAGCCAGGGCCTCAACACGCCCTTTCTTGGCCAGACGCTACGCGGACGCGTGGTTCTGACCCTGGTCGACGGCGAGATCCGTCACCAGGGCCGCAGTCTGCCGGGGAGTCCGCGGACATGAACAAATTCTGGAGTCCCGCCTTTCAGGATCTGCACCCGTATACGGCCGGCGAACAACTGGCCGTACCCGGCCTAATCAAGCTCAACACCAACGAAAACCCGTACGCGCCTTCGCCAGCGGCCCTGGCGGCGATTCGCGCCGCCGCCAATGCGGATCTGCGCCTGTACCCAGACCCTGAGGGGCTGATCCTCCGGCAGGCGCTCGCCAGGCGCCATGGCCTGAACGTCGACCAGATATTCGTGGGCAATGGCTCTGATGAGGTGCTGGCCCTCGCCTTCCTGGCCCTGCTGCGCCAGCCACGGCCAATCCTGTTTCCCGACATCACCTACAGCTTCTATCCCGTCTATTGCCAGCTCTACGGCATCGCCTATACCAATCCGCCACTGGACGCGGAGTTCCGCATCCACGCCGAGGATTATCGGCGCGCCAACGGCGGCATCGTTCTGGCCCATCCCAATGCACCGACCGGACGCGCACTGGAATTGCCGGAGCTACGCCAACTGCTGGAACACAACACCGACTCGGCAGTCATTGTCGATGAGGCGTACGTCGACTTCGGTGCCGACAGCGTGGTGGCGTGGATCCGGGAGTTTCCGCAGCTTCTGGTCATCCAGACACTCTCGAAATCCCGCGCGCTGGCCGGGCTGCGCGTCGGGTTTGCCTTTGGCGACAGCCATCTGATCGAAGCCCTGCGGGTTGCCAAGGACTGCTTCAACTCCTACCCGCTCGACCGTCTGGCGCTGGCAGGCGCAGCCGCGGCCATCGAAGACGAAGACTATTTCGAACGCATGCGCCGTCAGGTCATGGAAAGCCGCGCACGTCTGACGGCAGGGCTTGAGGGGCTCGGCTTTGCGGTCATCCCGTCAGAGGCCAATTTCGTGTTCGCCACGCACCCCCGACAGGATGCGGCAAAGCTCCAGGCCGAACTGCGGCGGCGCCATGTGCTCGTGCGCCATTTTGCCAGGCCGCGCATCAATCACTATCTGCGCATCTCTGTCGGCACGGACGCGCAATGCGACACTCTTCTCCAGCAGCTAGGCGAGATTCTCGGCCGGTCTGACCTCAGTCGGTAAGCGCATCCAGGACACGCTGACGCGCCGTCGGCTGTTCGCGCAGCCAGGCGCGGATCGCCTGTGCGTACTGTGCCCGCGCATCGGCGTCACCGAGCAGACTCCGGCACTGGCCCGCCAGGTCTGCCTCGCTTTCGCACGTTGCCACGAGGCGCGCCCGCACCGCCGCCCGGACCAGAGGGTCCTGCCGATGAGGACCGATAACCAGGGGGCGCGCGGCCGCGAGGGCAGCCCCCATGTCCACCGCGCCTCCGCAGAAGGTGCCACCCACTACGATCAGATCCGCGCAGTCATACATGGACTGCCGCGCCGGGGCGTCCTCAATGTAGTAAACACGGGTTTTGGGGGGCACTTCGGATGTCATCAGGCGCCGCTGGCGGGTGGTGAGCAGGTGATACTTGATTGCCTCACGATAGATACCTTCGTGACGGGCCGGATCGGCGGGCGCCAGAGCAAGCAGCCCGCCGCTCATCGCCGCAATCTGCAGGAAGGCGCCATAGGCCAGCGGCTCTTCGCCCTCTGTTGTCGCGGCGAAATACAAAATCCAGCGGCCTGCCGCCTGCACCGCCCCAAACCGCGCGCAAAAATCCGTCGTGGGCGCCGTGACGGCCGGGATCGGCGCCACCAGCGGATCACCCATCAGTTCGCCGCCGCCGATCTGCGTCTCCTGCAGCGTGCTGGCAACGAATACGCGCCCAAGCGCGAGCAGGTCGGAGCTCGCGCCGTTGATCCAGACCGCGCGTTCCGGGCAGGCGGCCGCCAGTGCGCGCGCACGCGGATCGTCTTCGAGCATCACCAGGCGGCGTGGCTGCAGACGACGCACAATGCGCACAGCACCCAGGCGCGGCATACGCAACCACGGCACAGGCCCTGCGTAGGGCGCATCATCGAGCAATAGCAGGCCAACCGGCGTGCGCGCCTGCAGCGCCTCCAGGAAATCCCGCGCCTGCGCCGCCGCCGCCGAGGTGGCAACGACCCACAGCGCGTCGGGCAGCGGACTTTTGCCGGGCCAGAACCAGCGATAGGCCGGCATGAGCTGTTGGGCCATCATCACCAATGCACCAGATGCACGTCGGGAAGCGGGCGACCGAGGCAGAGCTCACCCACCGCGCGGAATCGCTGCGGGAAATCCGTGACATGAAATTCGTGGCGGGGGACGCGCGCCTGCGTGCAGGCAAGATCCGAGGCGCGCAGCATGGCGCCCACCTGCGCCGCTGTCGTCGACGCCGAATCAACCAGCGCCACCTCGTCGCCCGCGAGCCGCGCCAGTACCGGCCGCAGCAAAGGATAGTGGGTGCAGCCAAGGACGATGGTATCGACTTCGGCTGCCAGCATGGGCGTCAGATACTCCCGCGCCGTGAGCGTCGTGACCGGATGATCCACCCACCCCTCCTCCACCAGGGGCACGAACAATGGACAGGCCTGCGACACGATCGCAAGATCCTGCCGATAGCATTCGAGTGCGCGGACATAGGCCCCCGAATGGACGGTTGTGAGCGTGGCGAGCACGCCGACGCGGCCATTGCGGCTTGCCCGGGCCGCTGCCGCAGCACCAGCATCGAGGACATTGATGACCGGCACAGGGGACATGTCGACGATGACATTCAAGGCCACGGCCGCCATGGTATTACAGGCAACCACGAGCATTTTCACATCCCGCTTCAGCAGAAAGTCCGTGATCTGCGCAGCATAGCCTGCCACGGTAGCCGATGATTTGACGCCATAGGGCACACGCGCCGTATCCCCGAAATAGACGATCTGTTCCTGCGGGAGCGCCTCCATCAGGGCGCGGACCACCGTCAGGCCACCTATCCCCGAATCAAAGACACCGATCGGTCGATTGCGCATCTCGGACACGAGCACCCCTAAACCTAAGCCACGACCGCCTGACACACAATGCCATCCGGACCCGGGCTGCCCGCCCGGGCTTCCCTTGGCCTGGTGCCTGGCGGCTCGTACAAACTGGCATGAAAAAACAAGTGGGGATGGCGACGAGGGGAGGCTCTCCCCATCAGAACGTGATATTGCGCAGCGATTCCCCGAGCGCACCCTCTTTGGCATCCTTGCCATGCAGCTTGATGCGCAGGCGCAGATCATTTTGCGAATCCGCGTTGCGCATCGCCTCATCGTAATCGATCGCGCCGCTTTCGTACAACGCAAACAGCGCCTGATCGAAGGTCTGCATCCCGGCGTCGGTCGATTTCGCCATCAGTTCCTTGATGCCATGAATTTCGCCCTTCAGGATCAGGTCGGCAATCAGGGGGCTGTTCAGCATGACCTCGACGGCGGCCGCCCGCCCTTTCTTGTCTTTGCGCGGAATGAGGCGCTGCGAGATCACCGCCTTCAGATTCAGCGACAAATCCATGAGCAGCTGCCCGCGGCGGTCTTCCGGGAAGAAATTGATGATGCGATCAAGGGCCTGGTTGGCACTGTTGGCATGCAGGGTCGTCAGGCACAGATGCCCGGTCTCGGCGAAGGCGATCGCATAATCCATGGTTTCGCGGCTTCGCACTTCGCCGATCAGGATCACATCCGGCGCCTGGCGCAGAGTATTCTTCAGGGCGGTTTCAAACGAATCCGTGTCGACGCCCACCTCGCGCTGCGTGATGATGCAGTTCTTGTGTTCGTGCACGAATTCGATCGGATCTTCAATGGTGATGATGTGGCCGTTTGAATATTCGTTGCGATAGCCCACCATGGCCGCCAGTGACGTCGACTTGCCCGATCCCGTGGCGCCGACGAAGATCACCAGACCCCGCTTGGTCAGCGCAATGTCCTTCAGAATGGGCGGCAGATTGAGCTCTTCAAAATGCGGAATGCGCGTCTCGATCTTGCGCAGTACCATGCCCACGCGCTGCTGCTGCCGGAAGACATTGACACGGAAGCGCCCCACGTTTTGCGGACTGATGGCGAAATTGCATTCGTTCGTCTCCTCGAACTCCGCGCGCTGCTCCTCGTTCATGATGCTATAGACGAACTGGCGCGACTGCTCCGCGGTCAGCGCCTGACGACTGACAGGCGTCATCTTGCCATCAATGCGCAGGCTGGGGGCCACACCGGCGGTGACATACAGGTCGGAAGCGTTCTTCTCCGCCATCAATCGCAACAGATCCAGGAAGCCCATGCCCTACCTCCGGCCCGCCGCCGCGCCCGCTGTTGCACCCGCTGCCTGGGCTTGGGTAGTGAAAGACTCCTTGTTGGCAGCCTTGCCGCGCGCTTCCTCGACCGAGATCACGCGGTTGCGCACCAGTTCGAGCAGACACTGGTCGAGGGTCTGCATGCCGACGGACTGGCTTGTCTGGATGGCCGAATACATCTGCGGAATCTTGTTTTCGCGGATCAGGTTGCGGATGGCCGGCGTACCGATCATGATCTCGTGGGCCGCCACGCGCCCGCCCCCTGTCTTTTTCAGCAGCGTCTGTGCCACAACGGCGCGCAGCGACTCCGACAGCATGGCCCGCACCATCTCCTTTTCAGCAGCCGGGAACACATCGACCACGCGGTCGATGGTCTTCGCGGCCGAACTGGTATGCAAAGTACCAAACACCAGGTGACCGGTCTCTGCCGCCGTCAGCGCCAGCCGGATCGTTTCCAGATCACGCAGTTCGCCCACGAGCACCACGTCCGGATCTTCGCGTAGCGCCGATCGCAGCGCGTTCTCGAAACTGAGCGTATCGCGCTTGACTTCACGCTGATTGATGAGGCAGTTCTTGCTCGTATGCACGAACTCGATCGGGTCCTCGATCGTCAGGATATGCTCGTGACGCGCCTCGTTGATGTGATTGATCATCGCCGCGAGTGTGGTCGATTTGCCCGAACCGGTCGGTCCGGTGACGAGAACGATGCCACGCGGCTGGTCGGCAATCTGCTTGAAGATCGCCGGCGCGTTCAGCTGCTCGAGCGTCAGGACCTTGGACGGAATGGTACGGAATACGGCCGCCGGTCCGCGATTCTGGTTGAAGGCGTTGACACGAAACCGGGCAATGTTCGGCAGATCAAAGGAGAAGTCGCATTCAAGCCGCTCTTCATACTCCTTTTGCTGCTTATCATTCATGATGTCGTAGACCATATTATGGACGAGCCGCTCGTCCAGGGGATCTACGTTGATGCGCTTGACGTCGCCGTCAACGCGGATCAGGGGCGGCAAACCGGAGGACAAGTGCAGATCGGAGGCATTCTGCTTGAAGGCAAAGGCGAGTAATTCGGCGATATCCATGTGTGGCTCGCAAGAGAGAGGGCTACATGAAGTATAACGGGCACAACCGCCGAGACAAGGCTGCCCTTTCACTCCCGGCCGCCGCGCCTTACACTAGAGCGCTCGTATGCAGAACATGACCATTGGCATCATCGGCGCAGGCAACATGGGGCGCGCGCTCGCGGCAGGCCTTGGGGCGACCCCCGGGGGGCCGCACGCGCTCGTCTATGATCACTCCGGCGAGGCCCGGCAGCGCGCCACCCAACAGGGACTCACTGTGGCAGAAACCCTGGCGGAACTCGTCGCCTGGGCGAATGTTTTGGTGCTGGCGGTCAAACCCCAGCACATCGCAGCGCTGGCCCGCGAGATCACCGGCGATGTCGCCGCCCGTCACCCTCTCATCGTTTCGGTGGCAGCCGGGATCCGCACAGACGCCCTGCGCCACTGGCTTGGCAGCGACCGGGTGGCACGCGCCATGCCCAACACGCCCGCTCTGATCGGGGCGGGCGCGACCGTGCTGTATGCGCCGCCCGACATCAGTGCCGGCGACCGCGCCCAGGTAGAGGCGCTGCTGCGACCGGTATCGGCACTCTGGTGGGTGGACGACGAGGACCTCATGGATGCGGCCACCGCGGTATCAGGCAGCGGGCCGGCCTATTTTTTCCTGGTGATCGAGGCACTGGCGGCGGCCGCTGTCCGGGCCGGCCTGCCAGAGCCCCTCGCGGTCGAACTGGCAACGGCAACCGCTCTCGGGGCGGCACGCATGGCCGGCACCGGAACGGAATCGCCGGCGGCTTTGCGCCGTCAGGTCACCTCCCCTAATGGAACCACGGAACGCGCCATACAGTCTTTCATGGACCAGGGAATCATGACGATGTTCGCCACGGCGGTGGAAGCGGCCCGGGTGCGAGCCGCCGAGCTCGGCCGGGAACTGGGCGGCCTATGAGCTATCTCAGTCAGGCGCTGGCGTTTCTGATCGAAACCCTGTTTGGGCTCTATATTTTTCTGGTCTTGCTGCGCTTCCTCCTGCAGTTGACCCATGCCGACTTCTACAATCCGTTTTCCCAGTTCGTCGTACGGCTGACGAACGCGCCGCTTCTGCCGCTTAGGCGGCTCGTTCCCGGATTCATGGGTATCGATCTGGCGTCGGCCGTGCTGCTGTTGATGCTCGAAGCGCTAAAGATCGCTCTCGACGCACTGGTACAGGGTGCGGTACCCCATCCGGCGGGCCTGCTCATACTGAGCTTTGCCGATCTCATCCGCATGACCCTCTACGTCCTGATCGGGGCGATCTTCGTGCGCGTACTGCTCGGCTGGATCAACCCCTACGGCGAGCACCCGCTGACCGACCTCACGGTCCACCTGACCGAACCCTTCATGCGGCCCGCGCGCCGCCTGTTGCCGCTGATCTCCGGCATCGACCTCTCTCCGATCATTGTCGTCATCGTCTTCGAGCTGGTCGATATCCTGGTTGTGGGGCCGCTGCACCAGCTGGGCATCGCTTTGCTTTGATGCGGCTGCGCCGGCTCCTCGGCGAAGCGCTGATCGGGGCGGCCCTGGTCTTTACGGTCAATGCCTACCGCGCGCGCCACATCCCCGCCATGGCTCCCGCGCTGCCACCGGCGTGGCTTGGCCACGCGCCCGCTCTCGGCCGCGGACAGGTGGTCCTGGTCGACTTCTGGGCCAGCTGGTGCCCGTTTTGCCGTGCCGACCAGGGCACCATTCAGGCCCTTGCCCGCGACTACCCGACGGTGATCATCGCCACCAGCTCGCCGCCGGCTGCGGTGGCCCGCTTTGCCCGCCGGCATCACTGGCACACACCTGTCATCCTCGACCCGCATGGATCATTGGCGCGCCGCTACGGGGCCAATATGCTGCCCACGGCCGTCATAGTCGGCGCGCATGGTCACATTCGCGCGGCGGTAATCGGTTACGCGACGGCCGCCGGCCTCAGGATCCGCCTGTGGTGGACACAACACGCCCCGTCATGGTGAGTCGTCGGGCTCCTCGCGCAGTTGCCGCCGATAGTGCCAGCGCTGCACGACGACAAGCGCCGCCGCCACGCCAAATGCGCCGCATGGCAACAACGCATAGGGCCATGGCAGCGAGCGCAGGCTAAACCAGGCGGCCAAGGAGTACGCAAATGGCAGGCTTTCATAAACCAGCTTCGGATACATACTCTCTCCTCTTACCTCTCCCCCTGTGCGCTAACTTAGCAAGACTTGTGCCGTCCGTCTGCTTTTTCTTTGATTTCCGGGGGTGTGGTTGCGCATTGCGGGCCCCCCCAGGATTTCCGATATAATGCGGCTTCACAAAGGGGGCTTCATGGCTACGGTAGAGGCAACAAAAGAGAACTTCGAAAACCTGATCGACAGCAACGCGTTCGTCATCGTCGATTTCTGGGCGCCATGGTGCGCGCCCTGTCGCGCGTTCGGCCCCATCTTCGAAGAGGCGTCCGAACAGCACAAAGACATCGTCTTTGCCAAGATCAACACCGAGGTGGAACAGGAACTGGCGGCGCATTTTCAGGTGCGCTCGATCCCGACACTCATGATCTTCCGTGAACAGATCGTCCTCTTTTCGCAGCCGGGCAGTCTTCCGCGCAAGGCCCTGGAAGAAGTAATCAGCCAGGCACGGGCGCTCGACATGGAGGAAATCCGCCGGGAAGTCGCCGAACAGTCCGGACATGAGGATCATGGCCACAATGGCTGCTGCGATCATGATCACGGTGATGGCGAGCATCACCACTAGCGCATTGCAGCCCCATCTGGCAGTCAGTACACTGCGGGACTTTCCTGGACTGCAGAGCGCGTGAAAGCCATACCGCCTGATTCGGTGGGACTTGTAACCCCCGCCCGCCTGCGTATCGAACAGCCGCTCGTTCTGAGCAGCGGCGGGGTTCTTGCGTCATACGAACTCGTCTACGAGACCTACGGGACGCTAAACAGTGACCACAGCAACGCGGTGCTGATCTGCCACGCCTTGAGCGGCAGTCACCACGTGGCCGGTTACCACAGCGCCGAGGATGCAAAGCCCGGATGGTGGGAACAGCATATCGGCCCAGGCAAGAGCATTGATACACGCCGCTTTTTCGTGGTGGCCTGCAACAACATCGGCAGCTGCTACGGGTCCACGGGGCCCGCATCCGTCAACCCCGCGACCGGGCGCCCCTATGGCCCGGATTTCCCCATGGTGACCGTGCGTGACTGGGTCGAAACCCAGGCGCGGCTCGCCGATGCCCTCGGCATCACGCAGTGGGCGGCGGTGGTCGGCGGCAGCCTGGGTGGCATGCAGGCGCTGCGCTGGGCGATCGATTATCCGACACGGCTGCGCCATGCGATCATCATCGCCGCGGCGCCGAAACTGACGGCACAGAACATCGCCTTCAACGAGGTCGCGCGACAGGCCATCCTGACGGACCCGGATTTCCATGGCGGCCGGTTCTACGACCACAATACCGAGCCGCGGCGCGGGTTGCGCATCGCACGCATGCTCGGGCACATCACCTACCTGTCCGAAGACATCATGCGACAGAAATTCGGCCGGGACATCCGCGGCGGCACGTTGAATTTCGACTACCAGGTAGCCTTCGAGGTCGAAAGCTACCTCCGTCACCAGGCTGATACCTTCGTCGGGCGTTTCGACGCCAACACCTATCTGCTCATGACCAAGGCGCTCGATTATTTCGACCCGGCCGGCGAAACGGACGGCGATCTGTCACGGGCGCTTTCCCGGGTGCAGGCGGCAAGTCTCGTCTTGTCATTTACCAGCGACTGGCGATTCCCGCCCGCTCGCTCGCGGGAAATCGTCAAGGCCCTCCATGACAACGATCTCGACGTCAGCTATGCAGAAATCAAGGCACCGCACGGTCACGATGCCTTCCTCATGCGTGTGCCCCGTTACGTGGACATCTTCAGTGCGTACATGGAAAGAGTAGCCACCGCATGAACAGCAGGCGCCTGGATTTTCGCATCATCGCCGACTGGATCCGGCCGCAAAGCCGGGTTCTTGATCTCGGCTGCGGTGACGGCACCCTGCTCGACACACTGGCCCGGACCAAGAAGGTGAGCGGCTATGGCCTGGAACTCGACGATCAGCGGGTGACGGAGTCGATCCGCCGCGGGGTCAACGTCATCCAGACCGACCTCGACGCCGGATTGTCGGAATTCGATGACCATTCTTTTGACTATGTCATCCTGTCCCTGACCCTGCAGGCGGTCAAATACCCTGAGCAGCTGTTACGCGAGATGCTGCGTGTGGGCACCGAAGGGATCGTCACCTTTCCGAACTTCGGCTACTGGGTAAACCGGCTGCGGCTCCTGCGCGGCCGCATGCCGATGTCGCGGGCCCTGCCACACGAGTGGTACGACACGCCCAACATACACCTTTGCACACTGCAGGATTTCGAGGATCTGTGCCGCAAGGAAAAGATCCTCATCCTCGAATCGGAGGTCGTCGATCACGAACACCGCCGCCGGCTGGGCCTGAGCCTCTTCCCGAACCTGCTGGGCGAGATTGCACTGTACCGGTTCCGGCGTGCCTGAGCGCATGGATGCACCGATGCGCCGGCGCCTGTTTTGGGTCGCCGTGCTGTACATCGCCGAAGGCCTCCCGTTTGGGCTGTTCACGGACGTCTTCCCCGTCGCCTTCCGCGAACAACACGCCTCTCTGGACCAGATCGGCCTCATCAGTCTCCTTGGTCTGCCCTGGACGCTCAAATTCCTGTGGGCACCGGCCATCGACCGCTTCCGGCACCACCGGCTGTGGATGCTCGGCGCCGATCTCCTGATGGCGCTGGCCCTTGGCGAGCTTGCGTTCGTCGCCGGTATCGGCCACGGCGCCCTGATCGCGATCGGCTGCTTCACGATGCTGTCATCGACCAATGACATCGCCATCGACGGCTATACGCTCGAACTGCTGAAAATCGGCGAGATGGGCGTCGGCAACGGCCTGCGCATCGGCTTCTACCGGGCCGGCATGCTCATGGCGGGCGTGGTGCTGATCGCCAGTTCCTACGTCGGATGGCGGGTCGCCTACATACTCGCCGCCGCCCTTCTCGTCATCGACGGTATCGCCTGCCTGCGCGCCCCCCGCGAAGCACACCGCACGCACACCAGCGAGCAATCGGTCGGCGCGGAACTGCGCTCACTGATGCACCGCCCGCGCGCGCTGGCGATGGTTCTGGCGCTGCTCATGGGGGCGCTCTGGCTTCTGAACGATGGGTTGCACTGGACACGCAGCGTGCCGCGCCTGTTCCTGTACGCAGGCGCGCTCTGCACCGCCCTGTGGACGGTCAGTCTGCTACGCAAGCGCGCGACCGCAACGGCCGCTGCACGTCCCTCCGGCGGCCCGCTCTTTGGGGCCCTCCTTGAGATCACAGGCCGGCCCGGTATCTGGCCGGTGTTTGTCTTCATTCTTCTCTACAAGCTTGGCGACAGCTCGATTGGCTTCATGATCAAACCCTTCTGGGTGGATCGGGGCTTTAGCGCCGCACAGATCGGGGTCGTGTCCGTGATTCTTGGCATCGGCCTGTCCGTGCTGGGCGGACTGATCGGCGGACTCATCACCGATCGCCTCGGCATCTACCGGGCACTCTGGGTGCTAGGCCTTGTGCAGGTGGCGCCCAACATCGGTTACGCCGTCTGCGCGGCGTGGCTGCCCCGCCAGGCGCAAGGGCTGCCGATTCCGCTTGCCCATCAGCTGCTCATATACGGCGTAAGCGGTCTCGAATCGTTCGCCGGAGGCCTCGGCACGGCGGCATTTCTGGCGTTTCTCATGGCCATCGTGCGCAAACGGCGCGCAGCAACCGAGTATGCACTGCTGTCTTCACTCTTTAGCATCAGCGCGCGACTGGCGGGTTTTGTCAGTGGCTTTGGCGCGCAGGATCTCGGCTACGGGGAGTACTTCTTCCTTACGTTTTTCCTTGCCTTCCCGGCCTATGCGTTTCTGCCGGCGGCACGGCGCATGCTGACACAAATCCAGGCAAGCGGTGACGACAATGGCAATCCGGAACCCGCGCGCTAAAGCACACCTGAGGTCTTCATGCTGCGCATCATATCCGTCAACCTGAATGGCATCCGCGCCGCCGCGAGCAAGGGTTTTTTCGTCTGGCTTGCCGCGCAGGACGCCGATGTCGTCTGCGTTCAGGAACTGAAGGCACGCCGCGCCGACCTGTCGGCGGAGATGCTCGCGCCAGACGGATACGAGGGCGCTTTCCACTTCGCCGAACGTCCCGGTTACAGCGGCACAGGACTCTATTTTCGCCGCAGGCACCAGCCAGACAGGCTGATCGAGGGTATCGGCGTCCCTGAATTTGACGCAGAAGGGCGCTACATCCAGGCCGACTTCGGCGAACTGTCGGTCGTGTCCATCTATGTGCCATCGGGCTCCAGTTCGCCAGAACGCCAGGCAGCGAAGTTCCGCTTCATCGACGAATTCACACCGCAGCTGCGCACGCTTTCGGCAAGTGGCCGGCACGTTCTGCTGTGCGGCGACTGGAATGTCGCGCACACCCGGCAGGATCTCAAAAACTGGCGCAGTAACCAGAAGAATTCGGGGTTCCTGCCGGAAGAGCGGGCGTGGCTCGATGAGGTATTCGGGCCGATCGGCTTCGTCGACGTCTATCGTGAGCTCCACCCCGAGGCCACCGGGGAAGGCTACACGTGGTGGAGCAACCGGGGGCGGGCGTGGGAAAATAATGTGGGGTGGCGAATCGATTACCACGTGGCAACACCTGCGCTGGCACGCCGTGCACGGCGCGCGCAGGTCTACCGCGACCAGCGCTTTTCCGATCACGCCCCGCTTACCATCGACTATGATTACCCTTAAATAAAAGAGCCCGACATGCCGACCAATGACTACGAGCAGGAATTTTTTGATCTCGCCATTCGCTGCGGTGCATTGCGGTTTGGCACATTCACCCTGAAATCCGGCCGTGTAAGCCCCTATTTCTTCAATGCCGCGGCATTCACCACCGGAGCGGCAATGGCGCGCCTGGGTCAGCTGTACGCGCGGGCGATTCAGGCCCACGGACTGGCCTACGACATGCTCTTTGGACCGGCCTACAAGGGCATCCCCCTCGCGGTGGCCATAGCGATTGGCGCGGCCAGCCAGTTTGGCATCGACAGGCCCTTCGCCTTCAACCGCAAGGAGACCAAGGATCACGGCGAAGGCGGCACCCTTGTCGGGCCGCCCTTGCGCGGCCGCATCCTGGTCGTCGATGACGTCATATCGGCGGGAACCTCCGTGGGCGAATCGGTGGCGCTCATCGACGCCGCCGGCGCGACATTGGCCGGCGTCGCCATAGCTCTCGATCGCGAAGAACGCGGTCGCGAAGAACGCTCTGCGGTACAGGAAATCGAGACGCGCCATGGTGTGCCGGTGATCCGGCTGGGGCGGCTGGGGGGTCTGCTCGACTATCTGGAGACGCACGCCGGTCTCGATGAACATGTGCCCGCCATCCGCGCCTACCGCGCCCGCTATGGTGTATCGAGCTGACTCCTCAAAAGAGCAGGCGGGCACCCACGGCGATGGTCACCATCTCAAAAGCGGTCTTGATCCATTTGTTGCCCCTTCCCAACGCCACATGCGCGCCGGTGTAGCTGCCTGCGAGCGCACCGGCGAGCAGAGGCGGCAGCCAGGACCATGCCACGGCGCCAAACGCGCCCAGCGCGACCGCACCGGTGGCGTTCCAGGCGATGCCAACGAACGTGAGCGTATAGGCGACGGCCCGCTTGTAATCGAGCCCGAACCAGCGCACCAGCCAGAGCGTCGAGAAAAGTCCGGTACCGGCGGTAATCGAGCCATTGAGCAGGCCGATCCCGAAGAGAACGGCGGCGCCGATGGCAAGCCCGGCCGCATCGCGGTGGCGCGGCTCGTACTCTTGCCCCATGTTGCGGCGCGACAGCGAATAAAGACCAAGTGAAATGGTCAGGAATCCGAGCACCCAGCGTGCCGCGTTACCCGGGATGACCAGCATCGCCAGGGCGCCGATCAGCGCACCGGGAACCCCTGCCGCCAGCATGACGAAAAAGAGCGTACGCTCAAAAGTGGTGCGCCGGGCGTAACGTCCCGCAGAACCGAGGCCAAGCGCCACACTGGCGACCTTGTGGGTCGCAAGCGCCTGCGAAAACGGCAGCCCCAGCAGCAAGAGGGCCGGCAGCTGGATCAGGCCCACGCCGCCACCGGCCATCGCCGCAAATCCGTTGGCGACGAAAGCCACGGCAAAGAGAACGACCGCGTGCGTTATTGACTCGGGCATGGTCCTACCCTAGGTTTTTGGGTCATGCGCAACCTGCGATGGTACCATCGGCTGACCCTGTTCGGCGCCTGCGTGCCTGCGGCCGTGTTCGCCGCCATCTTCAAGTGCAGCGGGCCCCATGGCCACTGGCATTACAGCGATCACCGGCCGGCGGACTGCCGCGGGCGCCTGTATGTCATCGCCAGGGGCGATCACGCGGCCCGCCCCCGGACGGCCGCCTCCATCCGCCCGTCGCCCGCAGCCCGCCTCGCCTGGCTGCGCGCCGACCAAAAACGCTGGAGCCAGACGCTCCGGGCACTGCTTGCGACGCCCATCCCGCGCGATGGACCCTTGCGGACACACCGCGCCCGGGCGATAGAGCGGATCGAAATCAGGCTCCGCTACGATACGACGCACATCAAAATGCTGGCGCGGCGATCTTACCGCTGAGGACGCCTGCATTTAGAATATGTCTACGGGCTGGTGTGCCCGGGGGGCGTCATCTTGCCGAAGCCCCGGAAAACACGCACAATGGCGTGCCCTGTGCGGGCGTGCGTCCCTTAAGTATTTTCTTACATAGCTCTATTTTCAATAAGCAGATACTTAAGTAAGGTACACCTAAAATAAGCTTGCTTTATGCGGATCAGCGGATTACTGATTAGTTTTCGCTTTGACTTGCGTTTACATTCGGGCAGCCGATTGGTTTTCGCGTCCTGAGCCGCGGGGTGTTCGTATTCTCCTAACTGAGGAAACTTCGTAATGTCCAAATTGGTCAGACCTCACGGTGGTGCCGGGCTCAAGCCTCTTCTGCTGGAGGGCGCGGCTCTCAAGGCGGAGCGGGAACGCGCCAAAAAACTGCCTGTCGTCGCGCTCAGCTCGCGCGAAGTCGGCGACGTCCTGATGCTCGGCATCGGCGGCTTCACGCCGCTCACCGGCTTCATGAATCACGCCGACTGGCGTGGCGTATGCGACAATATGCGACTCACCAACGGCGTCTTCTGGCCCATCCCCATCACCCTCTCCACCGACGAAACAACCGCACAGAACATCAAGACCGGCAGTGAAATCGCCCTCCTCGACAAAGAGTCGAACGAGATCATGGCGACCATGCAGGTAACGGAAAAATACACCATCGACAAGGCACACGAGTGCCAGACCGTATACAAGACCACCGACCCCGCCCACCCGGGCGTGAAGATGGTCATGGACCAGGGCGCGGTCAACCTGGCCGGCCCCGTCAAGGTCCTGTCGCAGGGTGATTTCCCGACCAAGTACGCCGGCACATACATGACGCCCGCGCAGACGCGCGCGCTGTTCGAAAGCAAGAACTGGTCGACGGTGGCGGCGTTCCAGACCCGCAATCCGATGCATCGGTCCCACGAATATCTGGCCAAGATCGCCGTCGAGATCTGCGACGGCGTCCTCATTCATTCGCTCCTTGGCAAACTAAAGCCTGGTGACATCCCGGCGGAAGTCCGTTCGCGCGCCATCGCCAAGCTGATCGAGGTGGCATTTGTCAAAGATACCATCGTGCAGTCCGGATACCCTCTGGACATGCGGTACGCCGGTCCGCGCGAGGCGCTCCTGCACGCGCTGTTCCGCCAGAACTACGGGTGCTCCTACCTGATCGTCGGCCGCGATCACGCGGGCGTGGGCGACTATTACGGCCCGTTTGACGCGCACAAGATCTTCGACGACATCGAGCCGGACTCCCTGGAGACCAAGCCGCTCAAGATCGACTGGACGTTCTGGTGCTACAAGTGCGGCGGCATGGCTTCGACCCGCACGTGTCCGCACACGGAAAAGGACCGCCTGTTACTTTCCGGGACGAAGCTGCGCAAAGCCCTGTCCGAAGGCCAGGATGTGCCCAACGAATTCAGCAGGCCGGAGGTGCTGGCGATTCTCCGCGAGTACTACGCCAACCTGAAGGATGACGAAAAAGTAGAAGTGAAGTTGAGTGGACACTCCGCCAAATAAGACGGGCAGGGTGTGATTTTGTACGGTGCATAGTTCCAATACAACTGGAGTCAAGATATGCCAACTTTTGTTCGAACGGAAAAATGCGATGGCTGCAAGGGTCAGGACAAGACCGCCTGCATGTACATCTGCCCTCACGACCTGATGCTTCTTGACAAGGACGGCTCGAAGACCGGCCACGCCATGAAGGCGTTCAACCAGGAACCCGAGCAGTGCTGGGAGTGCTACTCCTGCGTGAAAATCTGCCCGCAAAACGCCATCGAGGCGCGCCACTATGCCGACGTCGTGCCGCTTGGCGGCTCGGTGCAGCCGCTGCGTGGCACGGACTCGATCATGTGGACGATCAAGTTCCGCAACGGCACGATGAAGCGCTTCAAGTTCCCCATCCGGACGACATCCGAGGGCTCGATCAATCCCTACGGCAACAAGCCCAAGGCTGATCTGGCGAAGATCGGCGACATCGGCGGCACGGCACTGTTTACGGAAACGAAAGCGTACCCCACCGACCGTAGCCAGCTGATCCGGCTCAAGTAAGGCGCTTTTTCAAACAATCCGGCCGCGACGGGGTGCGATCCCGGGCCGGGGTCTAAAGGATGAAATATGTCAACAGAAGCTACATTCGGTAATCCACAAGTCATCGAAGAAACCGTCGATATCCTGCTGATCGGCGGCGGTATGGCTGCCTGCGGCGCCGCGTATGAAATCATGCGCTGGATCGAAGGCACCGGCCTCAAGGTGAAGCTGGTCGACAAGGCCGCCATGGACCGCTCCGGCGCCGTGGCGCAGGGTCTGTCGGCGATCAACACCTATCTGGGTGGACAGGATCCCGCGGATTATGCGCGCATGGTCGCCAACGACCTGATGGGCATTACCCGCGATGACCTGGCCTACGACGTGGGCCGCCATGTCGACGATTCCGTACACCTGTTCGAAGAATGGGGTCTGCCGATCTGGAAGCAGCCAGGCGACGAGGACAAGCCGCTGAAGGATGGCGGCAAGCCCGTGCGTTCCGGCAAATGGCAGATCATGATCAACGGCGAATCCTACAAGGTGATCGTCGCGGAAGCCGCGAAGAAGGCGCTGGGGATGGACAACATCCAGGAGCGCGTTTTCATCGTCAAGCTTGTCAATGACAAGAATGACCCCAAGCGCGTTGCCGGTGCGGTTGGTTTCTCGGTTCGCGAGCACAAGGTCTATGTCTACAAGTTCAAGGCCTGCCTGCTTGTCGCCGGTGGCGCAGTGAACATCTTCCGCCCGCGGTCGGTCGGTGAAGGTACGGGTCGCGCCTGGTACCCGGTGTGGAATGCCGGCTCGACCTATGCGATGGCCGCCGAGGCCGGTGCCGAGCTGACCATGATGGAAAACCGTTTCGTGCCCGCCCGCTTCAAGGACGGTTACGGCCCGGTGGGTGCCTGGTTCCTGCTGTTCAAGGCCAAGGCCGTCAATGCGTTCGGTGAGGTCTACATGGACCGCAACAAGGAGATGCTCAAGCAGTATCCCCCGTACGGTCTGGCCGCGGTCCCCGCGAGCTGCCTGCGCAACCACCTCATGCTGCACGAGATGAAGGAAGGTCGTGGTCCGATCTACATGGACACCCCGACTGCCCTTGCCAAGCTTGCCGAAACCATGACACCCAAAGAGATCAAGCACCTGGAAGCGGAAGCCTGGGAAGACTTCCTCGACATGTGCATCGGTCAGGCCGGTGTGTGGGCCGGTGAGAACATCGAGCCGGAAAAGAAGGCCTCCGAGCTCATGCCGACCGAACCCTACCTGCTCGGTTCGCATTCCGGCTGCTCCGGCATCTGGGTGTCGGGACCCGAGGATCTGGGCGCGCCTGACGACTGGCACTGGGGCTACCGCTCCATGACCACGGTCAAGGGTCTGTTCACGGCAGGCGATGGCGTCGGCGCCTCCGGCCACAAATTCTCGTCGGGCTCGCATGCGGAAGGCCGTATCGCCGCCAAGGGCATGGTCAAGTTCGCGCTGGACAACAAGGACTGGAAGCCGGAGCTCGATACCCCGGTGAACGAACTGGTGGAAGAGATCTACCGTCCGGTCCGCACCTACCTCGAGCACAAGGACTACACCACGGCGATTGACGTCAACCCGCACTACATCACCCCCAAGATGCTGCAGTTCCGCCTGCAGAAGATCATGGACGAGTATGTGGCCGGCGTCGCGACCTGGTACCAGACCAACGCCAAGATGCTGGCGGTGGCCGAAGAGAAGCTCGAGATGCTGAAGGAAGACGCCCTGAAGATGCGCGCCAAGGACCTTCATGAGCTGCTGCGCGCGTGGGAAAACTACCACCGCGTGCTGGCCGCCGAGGCGCACATGAAGCATATCCAGTTCCGCGAAGAGTCCCGCTACCCGGGCTTTTACTATCGCATGGACTTCAACATCGTCGACGAAAAGAACTGGAAGTGCTTCGTCAACTCCACCTACGACCGCAAGGCCAAGAAGTGGACGGTGTTCAAGCGGCCTCATGTGGACCTGGTGTCGAAGCCGACCGCGGGTCACTAGTTCTTTAAAAGGCTAAATTGGAGTAGTATTTGAGGGGCCCTTCTGGGCCCCTTTTCTTTTGCCTCTTTATTTTTCCGCCAGTGCTGCGCCCGAGGATGCCATGAGCGATGAACCAGACATTGCGTTTCCGTCCAACCCGATCACGCCAACGAAGCTCGACCTGGACAACGTCTTTACGTTTGCCTGCCATCGCGGCATTGCCTGCTTCAACAAGTGCTGCCAGAGCATCGACATCCAGTTGACACCGTATGACATCCTGCGCCTGAAGACGCATCTCGGCCTCACGTCGCGGGAGTTCCTGTTTCGCTACACCGTGCCCTTCGAAATGGACGGCCAGGGCATGCCAGGCCTGAAGCTGAAGACGCGCGATGACACGACTGCCTGCAGTTTCCTCACGGAAGAAGGCTGCGGCGTCTACGCTGATCGGCCGGCAGCCTGCCGCTACTACGCGCTCGGCGTCGTGTCGATGCGCAAGAAAGATAGCCCGGTCGATGAGGATTTCTATTTTGTCGTCAAGGAAGACCACTGCCTTGGACACAACGAGACCAAGACGCAGACGGTACGGGAATACCGCGAAGAGCAGGGCGTTTCGCTCTATGACGAACTGAATCGCGAGTGGCGCCAGCTTGTCTTGAAAAAGCGCTCGTGCGGGCCGGTGGTGGGAAAGCCTTCCGACCGCAGCCTGCAACTCTTTTTCCTCGCAAGCTACGATCTCGATGGCTTTCGGGAATTTGTGAACAGTCCGTCCTTCCAGGAGGTCTACGAGATCGAGCCGGCCGTCCTCGAGGAACTGCGGACAGACGATGTCACCCTGATGCGATTTGGCTTTCGCTTCCTGAAACAGGTACTGTTTGGCGAAAAGATGCTGAACGAAAAACCCGGCGCCCTCGAGAAGCGCCTCGAACGGCGCCGCGCCCGGGAAGCCGCGGGCGGCTGAGTCCGGCCGGGCCCCGTGACCCGCAGGGCGCTTCTCGGACACAGCCGGCTTTCTTATACTCGCGGGTCCTGGAGGTCCTATGGTGGACGAGACCCCCGAGTACATCATCATGCTCGACGAGCATGCCTGCATCCACAATCTCGCGCCGTGGCTGAAGGCGCACGGACGCCCCGTACGGCGCACGCTCGTCAGCGTGGATGGCGTGCATCGCATACGCGCCCTGTACACCCGTACGCCACACAGGCGGCTCGTGTCGCCTCGTCTTGCGCGCACGATCTGGCGCCCGGACCCCCGCATCCAGATTTCCGCCTTGCCCCGGCTGATTGCGGCCCTGGCCGGCGCGCGCGGCCTAAGCCAGGTGCTGGCGCGGGCTGAATGCGCCCTGCGCACCTTCCCGGGCGTACGCAGCGGGCATATTCGACTCGAACGCGGACACCGCCTGACGCGCCGCCACGACGCCCTGCCGGCCTGGCGCGAAGAGACCCCTGTGGCCCTGGCCCGCCGCGGCTCCCGTCACCTCCTGCCCGCGCACCTCCTGCCTGGTGATTACTGGGTGACGTTGCGCCTCACGGACGGCAGCCGCGTGCTCGGTTGCCTGGGGCTTGTCGCCTGCCAGGGAGCTTTGCTTGGGATCGGGCCGGAACTCCTGAGGGCCGCCGCACACAGCATCAGCGACGCACTCACGCGCGAGCAATGGCGAAATCACCGCAAGCGTCTGCAGGATCTGCAGACACGACGGGGTGTGGAACTCGCCGCCGAGATTGCGGCGCGAAGGCGCGCCGAACAGGAATTGCGGCGGTTGACGGTCGCCGTCGAACAGGCGGGTGATTCCGTCTTCCTGATCGACAAGGCAGGCGCGATCCGTTACGTGAACAAGGCCTTCGAACGCATCACGGGCTACAGCCGTGATGAGGTGATCGGGCACACTCCCCGGATGCTGCGCTCCGGCCATCACGAGCCTGGCTTCTATGAGCGCGTGTGGCATGAGATCTGCGGCGGGCGCACGTACCGGGATGTTTTCATCAACCGCCGCAAGGATGGTTCCCTCTATTACGAACAGGCCACGATTGCGCCTCTGCGCGACGAGTCGGGCAGCATCTCCTATTTCGTCTCGACCGGACGCGACATAACAGACCGTCTTGCCACGGAAGAGCGGTTGCGGCATCTGGCAGAGCATGATGCACTGACCGGACTTGCGATCCGCCCCCGACTCTTGCAGCAGATCGACACGGCTATTCAAGCGGGCGCGCCCCTTGCGGTCATGATCATCGATCTTGACCGTTTTCAGCGCGTCAACGACACCTTTGGACCGGTGGCCAGCGATGAGGTGGTGCAGGAATTCGCCAACCGCCTGCGTACACTCGCCGCGCCGCGCATGATGCTCGCCCGCCTGGGGGGAGATGAGTTTGCCGGGCTGCTGGCGCCGATTGCCGATCACGAGGAGGCCGCCGTTTTCGCCGATCGCCTGGAGGCGGCCGTTCTGGATCCGTTCATGGTGCTGGGCCACGAACTCTTTCTGACCATAAGCGTCGGCATCAGCCTCTACCCGGAAGACGGAACGGACGCCCAGTCTCTTCTCAAAAATGCGGGGAGCGCCCTCGATCAGGCGAAGCTGCGTGGCGGCAATACCTACGAATTCTACGTCGCGGAAATGAATGCGCGCTCGCTCGATCGATTGACCCTCGAAGCGCGCCTGCGCCGCGCCCTGCAGCGCGATGAGTTCGCGCTTTTCTATCAACCCCAGATCGACGTCACGACCGGATCCATAATCGGGGTGGAGGCCCTCATGCGCTGGCGGCAGGAATCGGGCGCGATCGTCCTGCCTTCGGGGTTCGTGCCGCTTCTTGAAGAAACAGGTCTCATCATCCCGACAGGCGAATGGGCGGTACGCACCGCGTTGCAGCAGATCGCAGCGTGGCGGCATGCCGGACTTGGCGACACGCGCATCTCCGTGAACATCTCGGCCCGCCAGTTCCGCCAGCGCGCCTTCCTGGCCACGCTGTCGGAGGCGCTTGCACAATACCCGCAGAGCGAGGGCGTTCTGGAGCTCGAGCTGACCGAATCCGTGGTCATGGAAGGCGCCCAGAGTGCAATCGACATGCTGGCGACCATCAGCGACATGGGCGTACGCCTGACCATCGATGATTTTGGCACCGGATACTCATCGCTCAGCTACCTGCGCCGCTTCCCCATCAACGCCCTGAAAATCGACCAGTCCTTCGTGACCGACATCACGCAGCAGGGCGACGGCGGCGCGATCACGGCGGCCATCATCACGCTCGCCCACGAACTGTCGCTGGATGTCATTGCCGAAGGTGTCGAAACCGAATACCAGCTCCTTTTCCTGCGCAACCACCATTGCGATGTGGCTCAAGGCTTTTTGCTTGGTCGCCCGTTGCCGGCAGACGACTTGACCGAACTCCTTGCGCGCCGCGCGGGATGACAGCGCCCGGCACCCGGACCCCGCACCCCGTTGACGCACACGCGCCACCTCCCTATAGTGCCTCCTCTTTGACGGAGCATCCGATGCGTATCGTTCGCGCCCTGTTTGTTGCCACAAGCTTTCTCGCCGGTCCGGGCGCGCTCGCCGCCATGCACATGCCCATGTCCGGCATGCTTATGTCCGGGCAACAACCGGTCCGCGCCGCCACACGCCCCTGGCGGGAGGCCCGCTCGCTGTGGCAGCAATCGATGCGCGAAGGGCACAGATCAGGCGCGCAGATAGGCTTTCGCGGGCGCCGCGTCCACATCATCCTGGTCGCCAATGCGCCCCGCCATCCGGACATGACCTTTGAAGCGGGTGGACTGACCAATCCAGAGCTCGTCGTCACGGCCGGCGCGCAAGTGACCGTGACGCTGCTGAACATGGATAAGGGCCCCGGCATGTCGCACGGTTTCCTGGTCACGACCATGCCGCCGCCCTACCCCGTGGTGATCCCCGATACGCGTGAGACCGACATCGCGCAGACCCTCATCCTCGCGCCGCGCACCTCGCCACACGAGCAACAGGCCCGTTATGCGGTGGGCCGTGCGAAATTCCGTATCACACGGCCCGGGACGTACTACTACGTCTGCCCGGTCGCAGACCATGCCAGGGCCTTTCACATGTATGGCCGTCTGATCGTCACACCTCCCGGCCGCCACGCACCCCATTGAGGGGAGCCCCGGAACCTGCGGCCAGGGAACTTACGGCCGGCCCCTGAGATAGCGGTCGAGATCGTCTGCGCCGCCCACGTGCTGCCCCTGGATGAAGATCTGGGGAAGGGAGGCGCGGTTGGTGACAGCCCGCAAGGCACGGCTCGAAATGCTGCCATCGACCACCGCCTCTTCATACGGCAGACCGTGGCGCTCCAGCAACGCCTTGGCGCGCGCGCAGTGAGGGCAGCCCGCCTTGGTAAAGAGAAAGGCGAATTCCGGTTCGCGCGCCTGCGGATTGAGATAGCGGAGCATCGTATCGGCATCCGAAACCTCGAAGGGGTCCCCTTCGACTTCGGGTTCGATGAACATCTTCTCGATCACGCCGTCGCGCACGAGCATGGCATAACGCCATGAACGCTTGCCGAAACCGAGGTCTGACTTGTCGACGAGCATGCCCATGGCCGCCGTGAACTCGCCGTTGCCGTCGGGGAGAAACGTGATACGCGAGGCGCCCTGATCCTTCTGCCAGGCGTTCATGACGAAGGCGTCGTTGACCGACACACAGACGATCTCGTCGACTCCGTTGGCCCGGAAGACCGGCGCCAGTTCATGGAAACGCGGCACATGGCTTGTCGAACAGGTTGGCGTGTATGCCCCCGGCAGGCCGAACACGACTACGGTGCGACCGGTGAAAATGTCGACGCAGCTCCGATCGACCCAGGCGTTGTCAACCCGCGTCCGAAACACCACATTCGGTACCTTCTGTCCTTCGCGATTGTTCTGCATGAGTGTTCTCCTTTTTTTGTCATCTGAGTCGGGTCTCTCCCCGCTGGTCTGGTCCACAATACGCACCCTGAAGTCATTGGTACAATGAATTGTGACTACCTGTGCTATAGTATTTGGCTATGACCCTGACGGAATTGCGATACCTTGTGGCTCTGGCCCGCGAACGGCATTTTGGGCGGGCGGCAGCGGCCTGTTTCGTCAGCCAGCCCACCCTGAGCGTCGCCATCAAGAAGTTCGAAGACGAGCTCGGCGTCGTCCTCGTTGAGCGGCGCGCAGGCGAGATCGCGCTGACACCCGTTGGCGCGCAGGTCGTCGCCCAGGCCACGCGCATCCTCGATGAGACACGCGCCCTGAAGGCGATGGCCGAGGCGGGCGCCGATCCCTATGCGGCACCGTTGCGGATCGGCGCCCTCTACACAGTCGGTCCGTACCTGTTTCCGCGCCTGATCACCACCCTGCGGGCGCAGTTACCGAAGATGCCGCTCATCATCGAGGAACATTTCACGCGCGTTCTGGCCGAGCGCCTGCGGCAAGGCGAACTCGACGCCATCATCGTCTCCGAACCGTTCGCCGAAAGCGGCCTGTCCACCGCGCCGCTCTACGATGAACCCTTCGTCGTCGCCCTGCCGCCGGATCACCCATGGACCGCATGGACACAGATCGAGCCCGAGCGGCTCGCGGAAGAAACGACCCTCGTGCTCGGAACCGGCAACTGCTTCCGCGATCAAGTGTTGAAGGTCTGCGGCGGGCTTGCGCGCACAAAGCCCGGGGAATGGCAAAAAACGCTCGAGGGCGGCTCGCTCGAGACCATCCGCTACATGGTGGCAAGCGGCGTCGGCATCACGGTTTTGCCCTGCTCTGCCAGTGCCCGTGACCACGTTGGTTCCGCCCTGGTGGCCCTGCGCCCTTTTGCGCCCCCGGCCCCCACGCGACGCATCGTTCTTGCCTGGCGCGAACACTTTCCGCGCCCGCAGGCGATCGCGGCATTGCGCACGGCCATACGCGACCATCTGGTGTCGTGCCTTCAGCCGATCCCCGATGCCGCGACACAGTTGTGAACGGCGCTCTCGGACCTGCCCACGCCTTCCTCTCGCCCAGAGCCCCCCGTAAAGACCGGCTGACACGGCCCAACTCGCCGCGAATGCAGCGAGATTCCTGGCCGCATTATCCCGGCCGCGACAGGCGCCTGCACTGCGGGTCAATCCCTTGCCGCACCGATACCGCCATCACTTTTTTGTACCGTACCGCAGACCGCGCACGCTTTGCCGCGCAGGGGCCGGTCACCGCCACTGTCAGCGATTGCGCTGTTTGCGCCCTGTATTCCCCGTTGCCGACGGACCCCGTCAAAGCGGACGTCCCCAATGGAGCGTCCGGATGCCCGTCCCCGTCACGCCTTCCCGCTGCGATGGCATGGCGCCCTCTGGCAATGGCGCAGACGAGTCTGCACAAGGCATCGCCAGGCTCTTTATTGGTTAGGCGCCAGAAAATCTTGCCCGCTTCGCCCAGGTCTTGGCGGCCGTCGCCGGGCCCTTGCCGCCGGCAGGGAGGCTTCTTGCGCCCATCCTGGCGCCCGTGATCACGATCGCCAGACTATGCGGCCGGAAAGTTCGGAGGCTCGCTTTTGCCGTTCCCGATCATGCTTTCCGAAGGGGCTCGCGGCTGGCCGCGGCTTAAGACGCGGATGCAGGCGATTTGCGGCGGGACGGATTCACCCATGCCTGCCAATCTCCCCTTATTGGCGCACAGTGACCGGATTTCATTCGATTCTGATCGAACTGCTCGCCCCCAAGAGAAAACTCAGGCGCCGCCACGCTCCAGCAGAGACCGGATGCGCGCGCGCATGCCCGCCACCACGGCGCCCGTTCCCGGATCCGGCGGTGCATCGGCCACAGGGGCCGGCGGCCACGCGACGACATCGAAGAGCCCAAGCAGACTCTCGGGAATGAAGCGTGTTCTGCCTGCATAGACATGGCGATCACCGCGCGCGGCCTGGTGCGTGACGAAGAAACGCTGCGGCACGACGATCTGCAGGTGATCGCGGGCACGGGTCATGGCGACATACAAAAGGCGGCGTTCCTCCTCAATCTCATCCTGCCGCCCGGTCGCCATATCCGAGGGCAGGCAGCCATCGACGGCATTCAGGAGATAAACCGCCCGCCATTCCTGCCCTTTCGCCGAATGAATGGTGGACAGGGTCAGGTAGTCCTCATCCCGCGCGGGCGCGCCGGATTCACCGCTGATCGCAGCGGGTGGATCGAGGGTCAGTTCCGTGAGGAACTGGCGGCGCGAGGGATGTACGGCCGCAATCTGCGTTAACTGGTCGAGATCGGCCTGCCGGGCGGGCGCATCGTCATAAAGCCGGCCGAGATGGACGGCATACCATGCCACCACGAGACTGATGTCCCGGGGCCAGATCGCCGTAGCGCATCGCAGGGCCGTCATCAAGGCCAGAAACCGCCCCCAGGCGGCCTGCCCGCGGCTCGGTGGGGGCTGATCCTGCAAGCCGCCTGCCACGTCAGCCCGGGCGACGACACAGTCGAGCGGGCGAACCGCGGTCTGGTGGCCGACGCCTGGCAGCAGCTTCAGGACACGCAGACCCGCCACGCGATCACGGGGGTTTTCCGCCCAGCGCAGCACTGCGAGCACGTCTTTGACGTGCGCGGCGTCAAGAAAGCGCAAGCCGCCGTACTTGACGAAGGGCATTGGCGCCATACCGCCGCAGACGCTCATCGGCTTCCGTCTGACTAAGACCGGCGGATGTGACTTTCAGGCGAGAAAGCATGGCTTCGACAAGCGGCGTGCCGTGGACTTGCGGCATAGTCACCCCCCACTTGGGAGCAAATCTCGGCAGACGGGCGCCATCCTTGGCGCCGACCAGAAACCCGAGCATGCCATACATTGTGCCCTAGGGCCCCTGGCAAAAGGGCGGTTGCAGGGTGATTGCCGCAGACACACAGGACCGGCCGTCACGCGCGTTGGCACGCGCCGACGATGCGACCGGTCACGGGCGGCAACGGCGCCTGATTGAGGATACGAAAAAAACGCGTCAGCAGGCGGGCGGCGAATGCCGTGCGCGCGCCGTGCAATGCCCGGGAGCGGTTACCTTCCAAAGACCGCCACACCGCTCTGACCCCAGCCGAGGCACACCCCGCCGGCTGGGAATAATGGCCGCAAACCGCCCTTCAGGCAGCCCGCTTCGCGGGCGGGTGTGCCGGCTGCGTCCACCGGATCACCCGGTAGCGCGGCGAGGCCGCACCCGCCACAGGCGCCGGACTGGCCGCTGCAGGGCGCGGCTGCGGCAGAGATCCGGTCACCGCGGGCCCGGCCACGCTCAGATAAGGCATCGCGGGGATCCCCGCAAACGCGCCAAACGAAACCTGCATCAGTCTCTGCATGGCGATCATTTGCCGGT
>JAJYHH010000098.1:21915-44631 GCA_021784845.1 Pseudomonadota bacterium | reverse complement strand
AGCGCGCTGCGGCGGGCTTGCGGGAGTCCTTGCCAGGCTTGTCCGTCTCAGGATGCAGATGGGAGTAAAAGGCGGCGCGGGCGGGCCACCGCCAGGCGCCCGCCGGTCCCGGACACGTCCCTAAGGGGCAGGAAACAGGCGGCGGGCCTCGCCGAGGGATTTCCAGAAGGCATAGCCGGAGATGGGCACGAGAATCACGAGGACCAGGATCATGCCGACACCAAGATGCGCCAGATTGTGCACGCGCACCCCCGTCCCCACGCCGACGGAGGCAAGCGGCGGATACAGCAGACCCAGAAGCCCGACTGCGGCAAAGGCCACCCCGCCACCGGCAAGAGTGCGGCCGGCCATCTTGCGCGCGACATAGGTACGGGCGCGGTCGTCCAGATGGCGATGCGCCATCCAGGCACCGAACACGGAACCAAGCAGGATCTGCATGACCATGGTACCCAGACCAAAGAGAAGTCCCGGCAGGAACGCCGTATAGGGGCTCCCCATCGCCGGCGCAAGCACCGTGTAGACGATCAGAGCAAACGCGCCCGTGCCCCAGCCGGCGATGAACCCATGCACAAGCGGCATGTATGCCGGCAGCGGCCCCGGTACGGCGATATCCTGCGTCTCTATTGCGTGGCTATGGAAAAGATGGGCAATGCGGCCCTTGCGCAGAATGTACCACCCCGAACCGAACATCACCGCGCCGACCACGATGTACACGGCAAAATTCCACCGCACATCCTTCAGGAAATCCGCCATCGCGAAATAGGCGAGCTCGGACGCCAGCGCCCGCTGCAGAGTGAACGTCAGCGAAAAATAGAGACCCGCCCGCATGCCGCCGCGGACGGAATAGGAACCAATGGCATAGTTGAACGTGATCGGCCAGGTGTGTTCATCGGGCGTCACCCCGTGCACCATGCCGAGGAAAAAGGCCGTCACAAGCGCCAGACCGACGCCGAGGCCGGCCAGATCCGGATTCCAGAGATTGAGGTCGGCGATGGCCATGGCGATCAGGGTGCAAGGATGAAGGCGCTTACTGTACCGGGTTAGGCAAGGTCATGCCAGAGCCAAGCCGCACCTTCGCCGGCGCCCCCGCCAGCTCCTGCACCAGCCTTGGCACCAGATAGCCCGGCAGAGAACCTTCGACGTCGCCAAACAGCGCCAGTGCCCGTTCGATGGGCACCGCAAAGTGGGAAGCACCGGCAACCGGGTCGAGCACATGCAGGTAATAGGGCAGGATACCGGCGGCAAACAGCGTTTCGCTCAGCTGCACCTGCGCCGTCACCGAATCGTTCACGCCGGCAAGAAGAACGGCCTGATTGAGCAGTGTGACCCCGACCGCTCGCAGGCGCTGCATCGCCACGCACACCGCCTCGTCGATCTCCTGCGCGTGATTGACATGCACGACCATGACAAGCGGCAAGGGGATCGAGCGGATCCAGGCCAGCAAGGCATCGTCTACGCGGGCCGGGATGACGATCGGCAGACGCGTGTGCAGACGCAGCCTGCGCACCTGCGGCCGCTCTGACAGTCCCCTGACAAGCTGCGCCAGACGGTCCTCGCCGAGCGTCAGCGGATCACCACCACTTAGGATGAGCTCATGGACATCCGGGTTGCGATCGAGATACTCAAAGACGGCTTTCCAGCCATCGCGGGCCGCGTTCGCTTCGGCGTACGGAAAGTGGCGCCGGAAGCAATAGCGGCAGTGCACGGCGCACGCGCCGGTGGTCGTCAGCAGGGTCCGCCCGTCGTACTTTTGCAGGATGCCGGGGGCTGCCTGCGCGCGCAGATCCCCCACCGGATCCGGACCATAGCCCGCAACCGTGCAGGTCTCGGCGTAAAGCGGCAATACCTGACGCAGCAGCGGATCATCGACACAGCCCTTGCGCATGCGCGCCAGATAGGGGTGCGGCACCCGCAGCGGAAAGAGCGCCGCGGCGGCCCGCGCCCCCTCCAGCCACTCCCGGCCGAGATCAAGAGCCGCCAGCAGCTGTTTTGGATCGGTAATGGCCCCGGCCATGTCATCGCGCCAGCTTCTCTGCCGCCCGGGGCCCGTTTTAGGTATCATAGCCGCACTGTCGCCGGTCGCCCGCCAAAAGGCAAGCACCACGCAACAGCCCCTTCAAACACCGAGACTTTCATGACTACGTACAGCACAAACGAGTTCAAGAACGGACTTAAGATCCTGATCGATTCGGATCCCTGTGCAATCATCGAAAACGAGTTCGTCAAACCGGGCAAGGGTCAGGCCTTCAACCGGGTCAGGATCCGCAACCTGAAGACCGGCCGCGTGGTCGAACGGACCTTCAAGTCCGGGGACACGGTCGAAGGTGCGGATGTCATCGACGTGGAGATGCAGTATCTGTATAACGACGGTGAATTCTGGTACTTCATGTCACCGGAAACCTTTGAGCAGCTGCCTGCAGACCGCAATGCGGTGGGTGATGCGGCCAAATGGATCAAGGAACAGAGCGTATGCCTGATCACGTTGTGGAATGGCGTGCCACTGAGCGTCGAGCCCCCGAACATGATGAACCTGAAGGTGGCCGAGACCGATCCAGGTGTCCGTGGCGACACGAGCGGCGGTGGCGGCAAGCCGGCCACCCTCGAAACCGGCGCCGTTGTGCGCGTACCTTTGTTCATCAACATCGGCGACACGATCAAGGTCAACACACAGACCGGCGAATACATCTCGCGCGCAAAGGAATGACCGCACCAAGCAGCTCCGGGCCGCCATGGCGGCCCGGAGCCACCCTGACCACTCTGCGTTTGCGCGCGCACCTTCTGCAGCGCACGCGGGCATTTTTTGCAACGCGCGAAGTCCTGGAGGTGGAAACGCCCCTCCTCGGACACGCCGGCGCGGCCGATGCGCAGCTTGCGCAGTTCGACGTCCGTCTGGCGCAGGGCGAAACCCTCTATCTGCAGACCTCGCCCGAATACGCCATGAAGCGCCTGCTCGCCGCCGGCAGCGGTTCCATCTATCAGATCTGCAAGGCGTTTCGTGCGGGGGAAAAAGGACAGCTGCACAATCCGGAATTCACATTGGTGGAATGGTACCGGACCGGCTTCACCCAGCGAGCGCTGATCGATGAGACCTGCGCACTGATCGGGGACCTCTTTGGCAGGGCCCTTCGGGCTCCGCGCCTGCTCAGCTACCGGGAAGCCTTCCTGCAGGCACTGGCCATCGATCCGTTTGTGGCGCCGGACCGGATCCTCGCCGACTGGGCGCGCCGCCATGACCCGGGGGCTGCCACCTTGACACTCGATCGCGACGGCTGGCTCGATTTTCTCTTCAGCATGCATGTCGCACCCTCCTTCCCCCGGGATCGCCTGACGGTGATCCAGGCGTACCCGTCCAGTCAGGCCGCATGGGCGCGCACGGAAGGCGATACCGCGGCCCGATTCGAAATCTACTTCGGCGCCACAGAGCTCGCAAACGGCTTTCATGAAGCCACAGAATGGGCGGTATACAAGGCGCGCTTCGATGAGCAGGAGCGCAGGCGCCGGGCGCACGGCTTGCCCCTGATTCCCGCAGATGTCCGCCTCCTCGCCGCGCTTGCCGAGGGCGATTTCCCGGATTGCGCAGGCGTCGCCCTCGGCTTTGACCGGATTGTCATGCTCGCGGCGGGAGCAGGCCGGCTAGACGAAGTCATCAGCTTTACCATCGATCGCATCTGACAACGGAGGTCTCATGAGTCATTTGTTCAGCCCTCTCACGCTACGCGGCATCACCTTCCGCAACCGCGTCTTTGTGTCGCCGATGTGCCAGTACTCAAGCGTCGACGGACTGCCTACTGCGTGGCATCTTGTGCACCTGGGCAGCCGTGCGGTAGGCGGCGCCGGACTTGTCGTCATGGAGGCGACCGCGGTCACACCCGAGGGGCGGATCACGTTTGCCGATCAGGGATTGTGGAGCGACGCCCACGCGCAGGCGCTGAGACCGATCACGGCCTTTTTGAAATCCCAGGGCGCGGTGCCGGGCATTCAGATAGCCCACGCGGGACGCAAGGCCTCCACTGACCTGCCCTGGCTTGGTGGCGGCCCGCTCGATGCCCGCCACCCCAACGGCTGGGTGCCCCAGGCCCCGAGCGCGCTGCCGTTCGGACCGCACTTTCAGACGCCCTCCGCCCTCGGCACGCAAGAGATCGATGCCCTCATCAAGGCCTTCGCCGCCGCCGCGACGCGCGCCCTGGCTGCGGGCTTCGAGGTGCTCGAGTTGCACATGGCGCACGGCTATCTGCTGCACGAGTTCTTGTCGCCGCTTAGCAATCAGCGCACCGACGCCTATGGAGGCGATCTGACCAACCGCATGCGAGTGCCACTCGCCGTGACGCGCGCGGTGCGTGCCGTGTGGCCCGAATCACTGCCTCTGTTCGTGCGCATCTCGGCCACGGACTGGAAAGAGGGCGGATGGGATCCCGAACAATCCGTGGCGCTGGCCGCAGCCTTGAAGACACTGGGGGTGGATCTGGTTGATTGCTCGACAGGTGGCCTCGTACCAGACGCCAGGATTCCGGCCGGGCCGGGTTTTCAGACGCCTTTCGCCACGCGCATCCGCGAAAAGACCGGCCTGCCGACCGGCGCCGTGGGTTTGATCACAGACGCCCTGCAGGCCGAACAGATCGTGGCGACGGGGCTCGCAGACTGCGTATTCCTTGGGCGGGAATTGCTGCGCGATCCTTACTGGCCGCTGCACGCGGCGCAAACACTGCACGCGGAGATACCCTGGCCGCCCCAGTACGAACGCGCAAAACCCTAAGGGAACCGGTCGCGCCCTGCGGCAAAAGTCTCGCGCAGGGCACTGATGGCGCCGCCAAGCCCCAGTTCGCGGCGCTTTTCGACAAATTCCAGAAGCGGGATCAGGTCCGCCATCAACGGGTCCATGTGCGCCGCCACGACATCCTCGCGCCCCATCGACAAAAGCCACAGAGCCCGATCAAGACTCATCAGGCCCGGCGCCGGCGCAGCCGCCCCGGTCGATGCATCCTGCTCATAATCACCATACAGCACGGGCTCGGCGAGCCAATCCGTCTCGCCCCCCGCATCCGGCCCGGCAAGCGGTTCGGGTTCGGCCGGCAAAGCCACGGCATCCAGCACAAATTCCTCGGCGCCACGCAGGATGTCACTTAAGGCGGATGCCGCAATCTGATTGCCACCCTGAGCCACCGCGCGCTTGAGACGCTCGTCGGCACCGGTCATCAGCGCGTCCCAGGGCTGCCGGTGACTGTCGCGATGCGCAAGCCCGATGCTGCAGGTCAGCGAGACGCCATCGACGGGTTTCTGTCCCACCGCGGCGACGATCCGCTGCGCACAGCTTTGCGCCTCATCGGTGCTGGCATCCGCCAGCAGCACCCCGAATTCGGCGCCACCGAGGCGCGCAACACAGCTCGAAGCGGGCAACACCGACTGGATGGCGGAGGCGACAGCCCGCACAAAGGCGTCCATGCGCTCATCGCCGTGCTGGCGATAAAGAGCGCGCGCCTGATCCAGGGCGATGGCCAGGACCGTCAGCCGCTCATGGCGCGCAGCGGCATCGGCTCCTTTGGCGAGAAAGGCACGGCGTCCGGGCAGGCCACTGACGGGATCGCGCTCATCGGTCATCTCCTCCGCCGAAGGCTTCTCGAAACGCATGTACGCCTGGACACACGACTGCAACTGCCCCATGTTCAGGGGCTTGGTGATGAAATCGGTGGCTCCGCAGGCATAGGCGCGGGCTTTCGTTTCGTCGTCGTCGGCGCCGGTGATGACGATTATGGGAAGTTCGCGGATGCGGGCGTCTTCGCTTGCGCGCACGCGGCAGATAAACGCATAACCATCCAGTCGCGGCATTTCGATGTCGGTGATCAGAACCGACACGTTGTCATTGCCACAGATTTCCTGCCAGCCCGCTTCGCCGTCACCTGCCAGGACAACCTCGAAATCGGTTTTCAACATCTTACTGATGGCGAGACGAATGACCGCTGAATCGTCCACCACGAGAATCCGCCCCGAGCCGTGCCCTGCCGGTATTGCCGTTGTTGCCCCCACCATCACCTCATATCAGGACCTTGCGGGAAATTAAGGACGACAGCTCCCTGTCTTCGATCCAATCCCTCCTTGTGACTTTAGAAGGAAACGACGCAAAGTCAAATGCATAAACGGGGCAGGCACCCCCGCCAGGCGCTCAGGCGACACGCGAACCCGTGCCGAGCGGGTGGCTGAGGAGCAGATCGACCAGGCCATTGACGGTGCGCGCCCCGGCAAAATGGTCATCGTCGATGCTGATATGAAAGCGGGATTCGATCGCCAGCAGGATGCTCACGGCATCGACCGACTTGATACCTACTTCCGTGTAGAGATCCCGATCGGCCACGACAGGTGGCCGGACCTTCCCGTAAGTCTGCACGATCGACAAGACATCGCGGCGGATACGCTCTTCATCATCCATAAACTGGCTCCTTGCGTCACCCCGGGGCCCGTGCACGAAACGGCACTCACCCCCGGACAGGTCCCTGATTGCGCCCGCCACTCTAGAAAAGGCCCCGGAGCACGTCAATCAGGCTTAGGCGTGGCCTCGCACCAGACCGACAACCAGCAGAGCCAGGACGAGAACCAGCAGGATGTGAATCAGGCCAGCCACGGTATGGGCGGTCACAAGACCCGCCAGCCACAGTACGAGCAGGATGACGAAAATGGTCCACCACATGGCAGCTCCCTCTGCGCGACGTCGGCTCCACACTAGGACCAGTCCGGCCGGCCGTCAATCGGTCTTTCCGTGAAACCGGGCCGGACCCTCGTCTGTCGTGGTAAAATATACACATGGATGCACCGACACAGCCGATCCGTTTTTACACGGAAGATGAGCTTGATGCGCTCGAGCGCGAAGACCCTGACCGCGCCTACCGGATCGCGCGCGCGCAGGCCATGGCACAGCGTCTGCGCACCCGCGCCCCCGTAAGCCTTGAACCGCCCGATGCCGTGGCGGTGCAGGAGGCCGTTGACGATGTGCGCCACATCCTGCAGCGGGACGGTGGAGACATCGAACTTGTGGGCATCGAGGGCTCGATCGTGCGCGTGCGCATGAAAGGCGCCTGCGCCGGCTGTCCGAACTCGGTCATCGATCTGCGCAACGTCGTAGAAAAGGTGGTCCTTGGCGTCGCGGGCGTCAGCGCCGTCGTCAACGTCTTCTGACAACACCGGATACCGCCCCCATGGACTTCATCGATCCCACCGTTCCCTGCCCAAAACCCGGCTTCATCCGGCCCGGTGCCACCATCATCGACGGACAGGCGCACAACGGCCGCCCCTGCCGGATCATCGACAACACCGCGTCCGTGGATCCGGCCGAATTGCGCGACGTGCTCGATGCGCTGATCCGCGAGCGGCGCTTCGGTCTGCGGATCGTCTCACCGCACGGGGGCAACACGCTGTCCCTCGACCATCCGGAAACGGGACATATCCAGTTCAAGGACCGGCTTTACCGCCTGCTGCTCTTTCCGTACGAAGCCCACATCGAGCCGTTTTAGGCCAGTTGACGGCCCATCAGCCGCTCAAGCACCCGCAGCGGAGCGTGATCGGGCGTGCGCAAGGCGGACACGGGCACGTGGAACGTCTGCTCGAAGAGAAACTGGCCGGCCATCGCCGCATGGGACACCTGGTCGGTAAAGACGGCCCAGACAGTCGCCGCGGGGAAAGCGACCTCGGTTTGCGGGCACCAGCGCTGGTAACCCGTATCCTTTTTCATCGCATCGTGCAAGGCGAGCATGTAATGATCATAGAGCGTGCGATAACCGCGCGTAACGCCCGCACGCTGCATGGCCCACCGGCTTCCCGGCCACGGCGCCGACAGGCGTGGCAGAAAACGCTGCGCGCAATCCTCAAACGGTTCGCCAAGACGCCACAGGCGCGAACGGCCATCGGGATTGACGTTGGCGAACACACGCAGGATGCGCTCACCGCGGTTGGGCCGTGAAGGAAACGCATCCACATGGAGACGGCTGTCGTCCTTGCGGTAGGAAGCAGGACGCTGCCTGACCTCCACCGGACGATAACTGGTTCGCCCGAACCGGAGGTGGGGCGCGTAATCGGCCAGCACGCGCGACACCAGCGCATGGGCGTGCGCCGCGAACCGGGCCACCATCGCCTGCAGGCCCGCGCGTGCCGCACCCGTGAGGGCAGTCCCCTTGAGCTCCTGGCGCACCGGATCCAGACTGATATTCTTGGCGCGGCCATCGGCGCTGGCCGGGTCCAGAAAGCCCTCCTCCCCTGCCTGCAGCGCAAACGCAAGCCGCGGAAAGAAAAGCACGCGCCCCGCCTCCAGACCATCAACCGCCCGTTGGGCGCACACCGGCGGGAGGCACGCCTCCCAGGAGTCCACGTCGATATTCAGTAAAGGTTCCATGGGCCTATCTTGTCACAGGTACCAGACAGCGCACAGCCCGCCGGACCACCCGGCCCGGAACGCCGTCCCCACGACCGGACACGCCCTACATCACAGCCGCACCAGCCCGTAGACATTTTCTTCACTAAAGGGGAGGCCCCGATCACGCAGTTCCGGCCGCGTCTCCGGGGTATCACGGTGGCGGGCCAGAACGCAAACCTGGAAGTCGCGGCCGTAGAGAGCGCGCACCTCGTCTTCGGATACCGCAAACGGCGGCCCATCCAAAGGGCCCTTCGGCGAGAACGGTGCCACCAGCAACACGGGCGTCCCCGGACGCAGGAGCGTCGCCATGTGCTGCGCATACCGCACGCGCATGGGCGCGGGCAACGCGATCAGTGCCGCGCGATCATAGACGGCGCCAATCGGACCGGCCGCATCCGCTGTCAATGCAAAGTAATCACCCGCGAGCAGTGCGATGCCGGAGGCCTCATAGGCGCGAAAGGCGCCCCGCACGGTCTGTCTGGCAACAAGCCCCTGTTCACGAAAGAACGCCTCGATCGCCAGAGGGCTCAATTCCACGCCCAGCACCGGCGACACATGTTCGCGCAGCCACGCCATGTCCTGCGACTTTCCGCACAGCGGCACGAACGTCGCACCCTCGAGCCGCTGTGCGAACCAGTCTTTGTGCGCCTGCAGAAAGCGGTTGACCTCGCTTTGATGAAAGCCTATGCGGTTTTCCTGCCAGCGCCGCTGCCAGAATTCCTCTTCCATTCCCAACCTCCCCTCAATCCCGCGCAGCCGGTGTCACCGGTTCGCGCGCCATGGCAACCACCGCCTCGACGATGTGCCGCTGCCCGAATGCCACCTGTTGCCGATCATCGCGCGCATCGAGCCGGACAAAGAGCCCGCCGGCCTCCGGCACGAGCGCTTCGGCCGCCGATATGTCCCACAAACGGACATGAAAATCCACCGCCGCGCCCGCCGCGCCCGCCAGCACGGCGCCGTGCGCGAAACAGTCGCGATAAATGCGCAGATTCGGAAACCGCTCAGCCAGACGGCAAAAGAGCGTGAAATAGCCGCCTGCCGCAAAATTTTCCGGCGCCGTCACGGCAACGATGGGTGCCCCCTCGGCGCGCGTGGACACGGCGACCGGAGAGCCGTTACGCGTCACCCCGAGCCCGCGGGCGCCCGCAAAACGGATATCCAGCGCCGGATGGTCGATCACGCCAAGGATCGCCTCCCCGGCATGCCGCAGGGAGATGAGGGTCCCGAAGGTCGGCAGGCCATGCACGAAATTGTCGGTCCCATCGATCGGGTCCAGAACCCATTGCCAGGCACTGCCGGCGCCGGTTGCCGCATATTCCTCACCGATCAGCCCATGATCGGGGAAGCGTTGCCCGATCCGGTCCCGCCACGCCGCCTCTATGGCGGTATCGGCGGCGCTTACGTAGCTGCCATCGGCCTTCAGCGTGACATCGAGGTGATCGGGCGCCAGACCACGCAGGATGCGCCGCGCCTCATCCGCAAGCGAGGCGGCGAACATGAGCAGACTGCGCATCTCCTGGGCCGACACCATGACGTCTGCGTCTCCGGCGAAGGGGGTTCTATTGTCGCCACCATACGGATCTTGCGGTCTTCAAACAAGATCGGGCGGGCGCGTACTCGGCTATAATGCGCCGCAATGGAGGACCTCATGATGCGAACGGAAAAAGACAGTCTTGGCGAATACGCGGTACCCGACGACGCCTGGTATGGCATACAGACAGCCCGCGCCGTGGACAATTTCCCGATATCCGGCCGCCGGGCCGATCGCGACTTCATCGTCAGCCACGCGGCCATCAAGGTCGCAGCCGCCCGCGTACACGAACGGGCCGGGCTGCTCGACCCCTCCGCGGCGCAGGCGATCGCCGCGGCCGGCCTGGCCATCATGGAAGGCCGGCATCACGATCAGTTTGTCGTCGACCGCTTTCAGGCTGGTGCCGGGACCAGTCACAACATGAATACGAACGAAGTGATCGCCAATCTGGCCAATGTCGCTCTCGGGGGGCGCCGCGGTGAATACCGGCCGGTCCACCCCAATGACCACGTCAACATGGGCCAGAGCACGAACGACACGATCCCCACCGCCATCCGTCTGGCCGCGCTCATCAAACTGCCTCGTCTGCTGGCAGCAAACCAGGCCTTCGCGCAGGCCCTGCGGACGGTCGCCGAACGCGAGGAAGCGACTGTCAAAAGCGGCCGCACCCATCTCCAGGATGCGGTGCCCACGACCGTCGGCCGTGAATTCGGCGCCTACGCCTTTACGCTGGAGCGTTGCGGGCGGCGCCTGCAGGATACCGCCATCGACCTGTACGATCTCGGTCTTGGTGGCAGCGCCGTCGGCACTGGCCTCAACACCTGCCCCCACTACGCCAAGCGCGTGGCGGAGGAATTGAGTATCCTGACCGGCCTGCCCGTGCGGCCAGCGGCCGACTTAAGCGCCCAGATGCAGTCGATGGGAGATCTCGAACGCGTGTCGGCAGCCATCCGCGGCCTCGCCCTCGAGGTCATACGCATCGCCAACGACCTGCGGCTGCTCGCCTCCGGACCCCGGACGGGGCTTGCCGAGATTGAACTGCCGGCGGTGCAGCCAGGCTCGAGCATCATGCCCGGCAAGGTCAATCCGGTGATGCTCGAGATGCTCAACCAGGTCTGCTACCAGATTCTCGGCCAGGATGCCGCCATTGCCGCCATGACCCAGGCAGGCCAGCTCGAACTCAATGTGATGATGCCCGCTCTCGGTTCGGCCCTGTTCGACATGATGGACTGGCTCACGCACGCCTTGCAGGCTACGGCCACCAAGGCCATTGATGGCATGCGCGTCGACCGGCAGCGTTGCCGGGCCTACGCCGAGGATTCCGTGGGTCTGGCCACGCTGCTCAATCGCAGCATCGGTTACGCGCAGGCCGCGAAGGTTGCCCAGCAATCGGCCGCCACCGGCCGGCCGATCAGTGCCCTCGTCGTCGAACAGGGCCTCATGGATGCGCCGGCCTTCGCGCGACTGGTCGAGCTGGCCGCACTCGGGCAGGAAGCATGAACCGCGTCCTCGTGCTCTATTACAGCCGTCACGGCGACACCCGCGGGCTTGCCGACCTGATCGCGCGCGGCGTCGAACAGGGAGGCTGCGAAGCCGTCACGCGCACCGTACCCGATGTCTCGCCCACGAGCGAAGCCACGTCACCTGCCGTCCCCGACAGCGGCGCGCCATACGCCACACTCGGCGATCTCCAGGAATGCGACGGCCTGATTCTGGGAAGCCCGACCCGTTTCGGCGTGATGGCCGCCCCGCTCAAGCACTTCCTCGAATTGACCACGCCACTGTGGCTCGCGGGCGCGCTCGCCGGCAAACCGGCTGGCGTGTTCACGTCGACCGGCACCCTCCACGGCGGACAGGAAGCTACTCTCCTGTCGATGGCACTGCCCCTCCTGCATCATGGCATGCTGCTCGTTGGTCTTCCGTATACGAACCCCGATCTCTCGACAACCCAGTCCGGAGGAACCCCTTACGGCGCCACCCATCACGCCGGTGCGCAGAGCGAGCGACCCATCACCCCGGAAGAGCGCCGCCTGTGCCTGGCATTGGGCGAGCGCGTCGCGCGTGTGGCGCGTGCCCTGCGCGCGGCACGCATCAGCCCTTGAGCCACGCCCGCAGAAACGGCAAGGTGAGGCGGCGCCCATCGGCCAGCGCCGCCCGGTCAAGGCCCGCCAGTTGTTCGATCAGCCGGCGCGGTTCGCGGGGACTGCGGCTTAGCAGATACCGCGCGCCTTCCTGCGTGAGCTCGAGCCCGCGATGCCGGGCGCGCTCCACGAGAATGGAAACGAGATCATCGTGTGTCGGTGTCACCATATGAATGACCGGCCCGCTGGCAAGCCGGGTGCGCAGGTCCTCGCGGGCCACCGGCAGGGTCTTGGGATTACCGGTGGCCGCAAGGAGCAGCCGCCGACCGGGCACAAACGTCTCGAACACAAGAAAGAGAGCCTGCTCCTCGTCAGGCTGGCCGGCGGCGTGCTCGAGACCGTCGATGCACACAAGCGCATCGGCCGGCAGATCCGCAAGCGTCGCCCACAGCGGTGCGCTCTCACAGGACACATAAGCGCAGGGCGCGCCGGTTTCCGCCGCCAGACGCGCGGCCGCGGTCAGCAGATGCGTCTTGCCGCACTGGCTCGGACCCCACAGATAGAGCGGTCCCGCACCCCCTTCGGCCAGTTGCCGCGCCGCCGCCCAGCTCTCTGCGTTTGATCCTTGCCAGAAATTGGCAAAGCTTGGCGGGTCCTTGAGAGACAGATCGAGGGGCAGTTGCCGCATCACCGGGACCAGGCACTGCGCCGATAGTGCGCGTGCGCGTGCCGAAACCACACCATGAGGACCGCCGATGTCGGCAGCGCAAGCAGGATCCCCACGAACCCAAAGAGCTGGGCACCCGTCAGGGCGGCGAAAATGACGAGCGCCGGATGCAGGCCAAGGGATCGCCCCACAAGCCGTGGGCTCAGAATCATGGGTTCCATCACGCCTCCGATTCCAAATGCGACCAGGACCAGCAGCACGCGCCACAGATCATGGTACTGAAGGAGAGCCGCAAGCCCGGCAGCAAAGAGTCCGCTGAAAAATCCGAGATACGGAATGAAACTGATCAGGCCCGCGATGATGCCGATGGGCAGCGCCAGATCGAGCCCCGCCAGGGACAGCCCCGCACTGTAAATCACCATGAGCGACACCATCACCGACAGCTGGCCCCGCAACAGGCGCGCCAGATTCGCATCCACTTCCCGCGCCAATACCTTGGCCCGCGCCTGATAGCGCTCTGGCACCAGTTCGAACACAGCCTGCCAAAGACGGTCCCAGTCACGCAACAGGTAAAACGTCACAACCAGCAAGAGAAACATCCGCGCCAGCCAGCCCAGGACATGCAGGCCGGAGTAGGTGGCCATGGACAAAACGCGCCCCGCCTCGGCCCCCAGATTCTGGCCCTGCACCAGAAGCGCGTCTTTCAGGAGATGCAGATCGGACGTGTAACGGCCATGGGTCAAGGCCAGGAGCCTGGCATGCAGCCAGTTGATGTATTGGGGCACATGCGCACTGAAACCAATCAGTTCGCGACGCACCATCGGCACCAGCGCCAGCGCCAGGATCACCAGACTGACGACCAGAAGCAGGAGCAAAAGCAGGATGATCAACGCCCGCGGCACACCCGTGGAAGCCAGGCGCGTCACCAGCGGATTGACGACATAGGCGATGAGGGCGGCCAGAACGAAAAGTGTAAGGACCGGCGCCAGAATATATACGAGGAAGGCCCCGACCGACCCGAAGATGAGCAGGTACACGAGTTTTCTCTCAACTCTGTTTGCCACCCGTCACCTCGATGTCTTTCATGACACCCCAGGTCCACACGTAGTGCAGGCCGCTCGCCAGCGTAGTCGCCAGCACACTGAAAACGAGCAGCTCATTGGCATACGGGACACGGAACTCCAGCGCCCGCTGGGCCAGCAGGAACAATACCAGCAGGATCTGCACAAAGGTGTTGAACTTGCTGACGTAACTCGGATGCATCTGGACGGGACCGTAAAGCGATACATACACGAGATAGCCGCCGACGATCAGCAGATCGCGGAACACCACCGCGAGAACCAGCCAGAACGGGATCAGGTGCAACCACGCCAGCATCACATAGGCACTCACGAGAAGGACCTTGTCGGCGACCGGATCGAGGATGGCGCCAAGCCGGCTCGTACAGCCGAAATGCTTGGCGATGTACCCGTCCAGCGCATCCGACACACCGGCCACAAGAAAGATGCAAAGCGCCCCCAGAAAACGGCCGTCTTTCAACATTAGGATCAGCAGGGGCACAAACGCCATACGACCGATGGTGATGGCATTGGGCAGATGACTTAGCTTCATGGGTGATTCCTTAAAGACTTCCCCGCAGTGAAATTGTGCATTTACTTGCGCACCACTCAGCCCTACCATATGCGGTTCACAGGAGCCGCCTCGTGACTACAGACAAACCATCAAATCCCCTGACATACCGGGACGCCGGCGTTGACATCGAAGCGGGTGATGCGCTCGTCGAAGCCATCAAGCCGTTTGCCCGCCGCACCAGCCGTCCGGAGGTACTCGCCGGCCTGGGCGGTTTCGGGGCCCTTTTCGCTTTGGGCCAGCGCTATCGCGACCCGGTGCTGGTATCCGGCACCGATGGGGTCGGCACCAAGCTCCTTTTGGCCGTGGCGCTGGACCGGCATGACGACATCGGCATCGATCTCGTGGCCATGTGCGCCAATGATATCGTCGTACAGGGCGCCGAGCCCCTTTTTTTTCTTGATTACTTCGCCTCGGGCCGGCTCGATGTCGCCAGGGCGAGCCGGGTCATTGCCGGCATCGCCCGCGGTTGCGAACTGGCGGGCGCGGCCCTGGTTGGCGGCGAAACCGCAGAAATGCCGGGAGTGTACGCCGACCAGGATTACGACCTGGCCGGCTTTTGTGTCGGCGCAGTCGAACGCGACCTGCTTATCGACGGCAGCGCCGTGCGCGCAGGAGACGCACTGATCGGCCTGCCCTCGAGCGGACCCCACTCCAACGGCTATTCCCTCATCCGCCGCATCATTAAACAGCAAAATACCGACCTGAACCAGAAAATCGCCGGTTGCACGCTTGCCGATATCCTGATGACCCCGACACGCATTTATGTGAAATCGCTCTTGCGGCTGCGCGCCGAAGTCGAGATCCGCGCGATGGCGCACATCACAGGTGGCGGCCTGCCCGGTAACGTGCCCCGGGTCCTGCCAGACGGCCTGGGCGCGGTCATCGATGCGGCCAGCTGGACGTGGCCACCCATCTTCCGCTGGCTGCAGGAACGAGGCGGGGTCGATACGGAAGAGATGTACCGCACGTTCAACTGCGGGGTGGGTATGGTGGTGATCGTGCCCCCACAGGCAGCGGAAAAGGCGCTGAAGCTGCTGGCCGAACAGGGGGAACGGCCGTTCCTGATGGGCCACATAGAAGCCGGACCGACCGGGTTCGCCTGGACATGACGATGGCCCTGCGCGTTGTCGTGCTGATCTCGGGGCGCGGCAGCAACCTGGTCGCACTGCACCGGAGTGCCCGGCCACAGACCTACGAAATCGTCGGTGTCATCAGCAGCCGCGCCGATGCCGCAGGTCTTGCCTACGCCCGGACTCAGGGGCTCACCACGCAGGTGATCGAAGCCGGCCGCTATGCGCAACGCGCGGCGTACGAAGCGGTCCTCGCAGACACCATCGACACCTACGCACCGGACATGATTGCACTCGCCGGCTTCATGCGCATCCTCACCGACGGCTTCGTCGAACGCTACGCAGGACGCCTGATCAACATTCACCCCTCTCTGCTGCCGGCCTTCCCGGGCCTCGATACGCACCGGCGCGCCCTCGAAGCGGGCGTCTCTGAACACGGCGCGACCGTGCACTACGTCACGCCCATCGTCGACGGCGGCCCCATAATCGACCAGATGCGCCTGACAGTAGACCCCCACGAGACCGCCGAACAACTGGCGGCCCGCGTATTGACTCTGGAACACGAGCTCTACCCGGCGGCCCTGACGCGACTCGCCGAAACCCATCGGCGCACCCGCCTTTAAAGAACGCAAACCGCTCGTCCCGAGACCACCCTTGGGCCTGTCTTCTTTTTGGCGCCCCGTCTCGCTACACTGAACGGAGCACGCCTGAACAAGGAATAAACAACGACAAGGTATCGTCCCACCACACGAGGAGAAAACGGATGCGGTTTAGCGAACTATTCTGTCGTTCCCAGGAGTTCCGCAAGACGCTTGAAGCGAGCCGCCCACGGCTTTACCGGGTGGCCTATGCATGGACACACGATGCAGCCCTGGCAGACGACCTCGTTCAGGAAACGCTCACCAAGGCGTGGCAGAAGCATACGCAGCTGCGCGACGACAAGGCCCAGGAGGCCTGGCTCTTTAGTATCCTCACCAACTGTTTTCGTGACAACTATCGGCGCTCGCGGCCGACCGAAGACATCGACGAGATTGAACTGGCGAGCGACCAGAACATTGAGGCCGAACAGATCCAGTCGGAGCTGGTTGGTCGGATCCGCCTGGCCATTGGTCGCCTGCCGACCGGCCAACGACAGGTTGTCACTCTCGTGGATCTTGAAGGATTCTCTTATATAGAGGTATCGTCCATTCTTGGCGTGCCGTGCGGGACCGTGATGAGCCGGTTGTGCCGGGCACGGGCCACATTAAAGAATGCGTTGCTGGCGGAGTTCGAGGCCGCCACGCCGGAAAAACGGATTCGGAGGGTAAAATGACTGAAGAACCGCGACTCTCGGAAGAGTTTTTGAATGCCTTCGTCGACAATCAACTCGATGTCGATGAGAAGAGTCGCGCGTTCCCCGTGATCCAGGCGAGCATGGACATGAACCGCGCCGTCTGCGAGATCCGGAAAGTCAATGATCTGGTGCGTCTGGCCTACGACACGCCACCGGCCCCGCCGCGCGCGCGCAGCCGCGTTCAACGCATGGCCGCGCGCCTGACGCCCATCATGGGGCCGCTGGCGCCGCCCCTGGTGCTGGTGGCGGGACTGTGCATGGGCTGGGGTCTGCGCGCCACATGGACCGCCCACATGGCGCCCCCGACTGCCACAGGACCGGCGGCCAGGGCCACCATTGCCCAGGCCTCCGTGACCAGAGTGTTGTTCCATCTCGACAGCAACGATCCAGACCAGATGCGGGAAGTGCTGCGCGAATCAGCCAGTCTGTTGGCCCGTTACCGCGCCGAGGGGCGGCTGGCCAAGGTCGAAGTCCTGGCCGACGGCCCGGGGCTTGCGCTTTTGCGTGCGCACACCACGCCCTTTGCGGCGCGGATCGCGCGGCTGCAGGCGCAATACCCCAATCTCATCTTCGCCGCCTGTCAAAACACCATCGACCGCCTGGCGCGCCGCAAAGGCATCCATGCCCACCTGCTGCCGCAAGCCGTCATCGTGCCCTCGGCCATCGCCGAAATCGTGCATCTCCAGCATCTTGGTTGGACCTACATCCGTGTCTAGGTTCCTGTCCGGAGCGGCCGGGGTGCTGGCAGCGGCCCTGCTGGTAACCGTCACGCCAGCCCAGGCCACCGCGTCGTCTGCCGGATCTGCCCGCAAGACGCTCGTCTACATCGTCAATTACAACCACAACACGCTGGTCGGTTACGCCGAACACACCGATGGTTCGCTACGCCGCTGCGCCCGCGTCCGCACTCTGGCCGGTCCGGAGGCGGTGGCCATCGTCGGCACACGCCTCGTGCTGACGGCCGACAGCGGCGCCAACGCAATCGGCAGCTACGGCATCCGGGCGGCGACCGGCGCCCTGTACCCAATCAGCAACGCGCGCGAAGCACCGGGCAGCAGCCCGTTTAGCATCAGCGTGACCCCGGGCGGCCATTTTGCGTATGTGGCCAACAGCGGCAATGCGACGGTGAGCGCCTACCGGATCACCGCAGGCGGTCAACTGATCCCGGCCGGCCGCGCGCAGGAACCACGAGGTGCGAGCCCCTACCACGTGACGTTCAATCCCGGCGGGCAATTTGCGTATGTGGCGAATTTCGGCAACGACACGATAGGTATCTACCGCCGCACACCGGGCCACGCGGCGCTGACGCGCCTTGGCGTCTACCATGAACCGGCCGGGGACGGCCCTTATGATCTCGCCACGGGCCCGGACGGCCACTATCTGTACGTGGCGGATTTCCGGTCCAACATCCTGCTCGTACTGAAAATCCAGCAAAATGGTCTGTTGTCGATCCGGGATCGCGTGGCCGAACCCTTTGACCATCACCCCGACTCTCTGGTCATCGACCCGAGCGGCCGCTATCTCTTTGTCGCCAATACGAGCGCCAATGACATTACGGCCTTCCGCATCCAGCAGGCGACCGGACGCCTGGCGCGGGTCGGTCGCGTACCCACCGGCGGCTATCCCTTCTCGCTCACGCTAGACGAGGCCGCCCGCTTCGTATATGCGGTGAGCTTTGGCAGCAGCACCATCAATGGCTACCGCCTCGATCGCCACACGGGACTCCTGACGCCGCTTGGCACCACCCACGAACCCGGCGCGGCCGGCCCCTACGGAATCGCCGCCGTGACCCTGCCAGGGCGCACGGGCGCTGCGCGGCCGGTCAGCAAAAAGACCAGATAGTCATCGAGAATCTGCCGATGGTCAAAGGCAAGCGGCACCGTGATACGGGTCGCCTGCATCACACGGACAGCGGCTGCGTCGTCACCTGCATGGGGCATTCCGTCGGCGCAGCCCACATAGACCGCCGAAACGGTCTGACCACGCGGATCCCGCGCGGGATCCGAATAGCAGCCAAGCAGATGGGTTAACGTGACCACGAGGCCGGTTTCTTCATGGGCCTCGCGGATGGCAGCGTCTTCGAGCCGCTCCCCGACCTCCACAAATCCCCCAGGCAGGGCAAAACCCAGAGGGGGATAACGGCGCTCGATCAGCACGATAGCGCCCGGCTGCGCACGCAACGCGATAACGACATCCACTGTCACCAAAGGCGTCGTCGGGGCTGGCATGCGTCTTCCCTCATCGTGATATACTAGTGTTCTGCCATGGAACAGATTACCACGCCGTTTGGCCAAGTCATTGAAATCCGCCAGATTTTTCACGACAGCGGCGTACGCCTCCTGCGCGTCATCGTCCACGACGGCACCAAGTACTTTACGCTGGAACTAGACCCCGCCACAGCGCACCAATGGGGCCGGCACATGGTCCAATGGGCCGAGGACTACGACAAGCGCTAGCCGGTACCCCTTCAAGATCACCTAGTCGCGGAATGCGCATTTCGTTTACACTCAGTTTTATACATAGACTACACTTGAGGTTCTTGTCAGAGGATGGGCGTGATGCTTGAAGGCTTGATCGTTTTACCCTGGTGGGGTTATGTCCTGGTCGTACTGGCGCTCACCCACGTCACCATTGTCTCCGTGACCCTGTACCTGCATCGCCACCAGACGCATCGGGCCGTGGACATACATCCGCTGGTCGCGCATTTTTTCCGCTTCTGGCTGTGGCTGACCACCGGCATGACCACAAAGCACTGGGTCGCGATCCACCGCAAGCACCACGCACGCTGCGAGACGGAAGAAGACCCGCACAGTCCGCAGGTGCTCGGCCTGCGCAAGGTGCTCTGGCAAGGGGCCGAACTCTACCGCGCCGCAAGCCGCGACCAGGAAACGCTGGACAAGTACGGCCACAACACGCCGGATGACTGGCTCGAGCGCCACATCTATTCGCGGCACAGCGTAAGCGGCATCACCACCATGTTCCTGATCGACGTCATCTGCTTTGGGCCGCTCGGACTGACCATCTGGGCGATCCAGATGATGTGGATCCCGTTCTTCGCAGCCGGCATCGTCAATGGCGTTGGCCATTACTACGGGTACCGGAACTTCGAGTGCGCGGATGCGGCCACCAACATTTTCCCGATCGGTATCCTGATCGGGGGCGAGGAACTGCACAACAACCACCATACCTACGCGAGTTCGGCCAAATTCTCCTGCCGTCCCTGGGAGTTCGACATAGGCTGGGCTTATATCCGCCTGCTGCAGGCATTGGGCCTTGCGAAAGTGCGCAAGACAGCGCCTGTTCCCGTGTTTTTGCCAGTCAAGGAACGGTTCGATCTGGATACGGTGCGCGCGGTGGTCCACAACCGCTTTCAGGTCATGGCCCATTTCGCGCGCGCCGTCCTGCGCAAAGTCCACGAGGAAGAAGTGCGCAAGGCTGCCGCCCGCGACCGTCGGACCGCCCTGTTACTGAAGCGGGCCCGGCGCCTGATGATCCGCGAAAAGACCCTGATCGACGAGGCCGATCACCAGTGGCTGCAGGAAATTCTCCAGCATCACAGCGCCCTTGGTACCGTATACGCCATGAAGGAACGCCTGCAGGACCTCTGGCACCGCTCGACCGCCAACCCGGAACAGCTCCTCGTGGCCCTCGAGGAATGGTCCCGGCAGGCCGAAGCCACGGGTATCGACGCCTTGCGCGACTTTGCGAACCATCTGCGCACCTACGCGACGACACGCGCCAGCGCCTGATCTGCGCAGGCCGGCCACGGGGCCGGATCGACCCCCGTGGCCGGGCGTGTCACGCCCTAAGGAAGGGACTCAGACCAGACTCGCCGGACAGGGCAGGGCAAAGCGGCTGAGTCGCTCATGGAGGGGGCTCGACCGCGGGAAGTGTGCCTGCAGGAATGCCATTTGATCCGCCAAAACCCGACGACCCTGCAAGAAGATGTATTCGGCGTGGGTGGGCACGAAGGGCACGGCGATCAGGGTCATCCCCGCCTGCTCTGGTGTGCGTCCGGCCTTGTGGTTGTTACACCGCTTGCAGGCCGTGACCACATTGCTCCAGACGTCCAGGCCACCCCGGCTAAGCGGCGTCACGTGGTCGCGCGACAAATCGCGCACCGAAAACCGCTCCGCGCAATACAGGCACACCCGGGCATCGCGCGCAAACAGCGCGGGGTTGCTCAAAGGCGGCACATAAGCGTCCCGACAGCGCATCAGATGGGCATTCTCGCCATACGTCGCCACAATGGAATTGACTTCTATGGCGCTGCGCCGGCCGGTGCGCGCATTGATCCCACCATGCACCGTATACAGCGGGGTGCCGCAGACGTAAGCGACCTGCCCGGTATGGTACATATGCACGGCCTCTCGAAAATCGATCCATTCGAGAGGCATGCCGGCGATATCGGTTCTCAGAACTTGCTGCGTGAGAGGGTACATAGCACCTTCGCGGTTCACCTCCGCTCCCAAGGCACACAAGCCTCGGAATGAGGCCCCGACCAATATACCGAGCTGCTTGGCGAGCGACAAGAGTGCACGGAGTCAGCCGCAGCGGCCGACACGCGCGCATGACAACCATCGGCAGTCCCACGAAACGGGACAGCTCAGGTCATCTTCAGGGAAGATACGACAGGAAGAACGGAGGCACGCACCGGCGGCCGCAAGGCCAGCGGGATTACTTGATCTTGGCCTCCCGGTACATCACGTGCTTGCGGGCGACCGGATCGTACTTCTTGATCTCGAACTTATCGGTCATCGTGCGCTTGTTCTTGGTGGTGGTGTAGAAATGCCCGGTATCGGCGCTGGATACGAGCTTGATCTTGTCACGCATAATAGCTCCCTAACCCCTCAGACCGTCTCGCCGCGCAGACGCATCTCGGCCAGAACGGCATCGATGCCCTTCTTGTCGATTGTCCGCAGCCCATGATGCGACAGACGCAGACGGACCCACCGCTTCTCGCTCTCGACCCACAACCGGCGATAATGCAGATTGGGCAGAAAACGCCGACGGGTCTTGTTGTTGGCATGCGACACGTTGTTGCCGTATACGGGCCGCTTACCGCTCACCTGGCATACCTTGGCCATATAACCCCCAAATGGATCCGCGCATTTTGCCACAAGGGATCCGGTAGCGCCAGCCCCCGGACTGCGCACGAAGCGCGGGGCTGCCCGGCTCACAGCCAGCCACGCTCCTTGAAGGACACGACCACACCATCGCCCACCACCAGGTGATCGAGCACGCTGACGCCAACGAGCGCGAGCGCCGAAGCGAGGCGCACCGTCAGATCACGATCGGCCGCACTGGGCTCCGGATGTCCCGAAGGGTGATTGTGAACGAAAATGGCCGCGGCCGCATTGTGGACCAGGGCGCGGCGGACGACTTCACGCGGATAGACTGCCGCCCCATCCAGTGTGCCCTCAAACAGCACTTCCTGCACGAGCAGGCGATGGCGCACATCGAGAAAAAGGCAGGCGAATGCTTCACGCGGGCGATCACGGAAACAGGCGAGCAGATACTGCCGGGTGGCGGCCGACGAGGCAAAAATGACCTCGCGCCGCAAGTTCTCGCCGAGCTGACGGCGACCCATCTCCAGCACAGCGCGAACCATGGCGTACTTGGCCGGACCAAGACCGGGGGCTGCGCAAAACACACCCGCTTCCGCCGTCAGCAGTCCGCGGAAACCACCGAAACGCGCCAACAAGTCGCGCCCGAGGTCGACTGCGCTCTTGCCGCTTACTCCCGTTCTCAGGACAATGGCGAGTAATTCGGCATCCGAGAGCACTTCCGGGCCATGGCGCAAAAGGCGCTCCCGGGGGCGGTCATCAATGGGCCAGGCGGTGATGGTCATGGCGCGATCCTTGCCCGTCACGATAACAGGCAGCACGGATGCATGCTGTCCGGTGAATAACGGGCGGAGACACGGAACATGGGAAACAGCGCAGCCTCCCTGCACGGACGCCACATCGTGCTTGGCATAAGTGGCGGCATCGCCGCCTACAAG
>JAJYHH010000098.1:15281-21399 GCA_021784845.1 Pseudomonadota bacterium | reverse complement strand
ACACACGAACCCCTCGATCCGGTGCGTATCCTCACCAACCGCAGCTCGGGCAAAATGGGTTACGCCATCGCGGCCGCGCTCGCCAGGGAAGGCGCGGAGGTCACACTCGTCACCGGGCCGACGGCACAACCGACACCCGTGGGCGTCCGCCGGATCGACGTCACAACGGCAGACGACATGCTGGCGACTGTGCTGGGGCTGCAATCAGACCGGTGCGACCTCTTTGTGGGCACGGCCGCGGTGGCTGACTACCGACCTGAAGAGGTATCACCCCGTAAAATCAAGAAGGGAGCGGCATCGCTGACGCTGACGCTGGTGCGCAATCCCGATATCCTGGCCGAGGTCGCGCGGTGGCAACCCCGGCCCTACATGGTCGGCTTCGCGCTCGAAACGGAACGGCTTGAAGAGCGCGCCCGCCAGAAGCTTCTGGAGAAAAACCTCGATCTGGTCGTCGGCAATCTCGCCGGACCGGGCACGGGAATGGACAGCAACACCAACACCCTGACACTCGTCGACAAAAATGGCAGCGTGTCGTGGCCTTCCGATACCAAAACCGCCCTGGCGCGGCAACTGGCGGCCGAAATTGCACGCCGCATGAACAGAGATAACCATGGACCTGGAAATTGACCTGCGATTGCTCGATCCGCGTTACGGATCCTCCTTTCCCTTGCCCGCGGTGGCAACAAGCGGCGCGGCCGCCATCGATCTGCGGGCGGCCGTGGACGCCCCGCTGCATCTCGATCCCGGATCCTGCGTACTGATACCGAGCGGAATCGCCATTCACATCGGCAATCCGGGCTTTGCCGCCCTGCTCCTGCCACGCTCCGGCCTTGGTCACCGCGGCCTCGTTCTCGGCAACGGCATCGGTCTGATCGATTCCGACTACCAGGGCGAAATCCGCATGTCCTGCTGGAACCGGGGCGAAAACACCATTAGCATTGAACCGGGCGACCGCATCGCCCAGCTTCTGGTCATTCCAGTCGCCACACCGGTTTTTCGCATCGTGGATTCCTTTGCCGACACAACCGGGCGGGGCCAGCAAGGATTTGGTCATTCCGGCACCCGCTGACAGCCATTCGCCATCCGAAACGGGAGAAGCAACCGCATGACACAACGCGCCGCTCCGACGCCGGCCACCCTGCCGCCACGGAATATCTTCAAGTCCTATGACATCCGCGGCATCGTTGACACGGAACTGACGGCTGCGGGGGTACGCGCCATCGGCCAGGCCATCGGCAGCGAGGCGCTCGACCGCGGACGCTCCACCGTCGCCATCGCCCGCGACGGGCGCCTGTCCGGCCCGGTGCTGCTGAGCGCACTCAGCCAGGGCCTGACCGACAGTGGCTGCGATGTGATCAACATCGGGCTCGTCCCCACACCTCTGCTGTATTTCGCGACCGTCGCTTTCGGCACTGCTTCCGGCGTCATGCTGACCGGCAGCCACAATCCGCCGGCCTACAATGGCCTAAAGATCCTGCTCGACGGGGAAACGCTGGCCGGTCCCGCCATCAGCGCCCTGTATCAGCGCCTTGTCGAGGGACGGCTGCGCCATGGGCGGGGACAGGCGCGCATGGACGATGTTCGCGACCGCTACCTGCGCCGGGTCACTGAAGATGTGCATCTGGCGCGGCGACTGAAGATCGTCATCGATTGTGGCAACGGCGCAACGGGTGAAATTGCGCCACAGCTCTTCACGCAACTCGGTTGCGACGTGACGACCTTGTTCGGCGAGATCGACGGCCACTTTCCACATCACCACCCCGACCCGAGCCAGCCCCGCAATCTCGAGGATCTGCAGCGGGCGCTTGCGGACGGAAAAGCCGATCTCGGTCTCGCCTTCGACGGTGACGGCGACCGCCTTGCGGTCGTGTCGGCCGACGGCAGCATCATCTGGCCGGATCGCCAGATGATTCTGTTTGCGCGCGACGTCCTGAGCCGCAACCCCGGCGGGCAGATTCTCTACGACGTCAAATGCTCGCGTGCCCTCGATGCCGCCATCCGCGCCGCATCCGGCCGCCCGCTCATGTGGAAGACCGGACACTCGTTTATCAAGGCCCGCCTGCGCGAAGGCGATGTACTGCTCGCTGGCGAGATGAGTGGACATATCTTCTTCAAGGAACGGTGGTATGGGTTCGATGACGGCCTGTATGCCGGCGCGCGACTTCTGGAACTGCTGGCCCGGGCGTCTGAGACGCCCACACAGATCTTCCGGTCGCTGCCCAATACCGTCAACACACCCGAGATTCAGATCCCCGTGGAAGAAAACCCGCATGCCGTGGTCGACGAGCTCGTCTGTGCGGCCCGCTTCCCCGATGCCACGGTAACCACTATCGACGGCCTGCGTGTCGATTTCCCCGATGGCTTTGGCCTTATCCGGGCATCCAACACCACGCCCATCCTCGTACTGCGCTTCGAAGGCAACGACAAGGCCGCGCTGGCCCGCATCCAGGAGCGCTTTCGGGCCTTGATGCGGGATGTGCGCCCCGCGCTCGCCGCCTGGTGAGGGTGTCGCCCGTTGCGGGGCTTCGCGGCGCGGCCGGGCCACGGGGTTGCCACCAGCCGGTTTTGCGGCCATTCTTGTGCCCTGAGGAGGCCAGTCTTGCGACCTTCACACAACAGGAGACCGAGATCAATGAAACACCGATTCGTCGCGGGCGCGGTTATGGCATTGGCCACGATTGGCACATGCTATGCCCATAACCCGCTAAACAGCATCCAGGGACCCTCCATCTCGCTGGACAAGACCGTCATTCGCCTGCCGCTGGCCAAGGGCGTATCGCCAAGCGATGCGGTACAGGCCATGAAGATACAGGCCGATAACGTCAACATGAAGTATGTCGGCGACCTGCCGCTTAGCAAGCAACTGCAGAACATGGGCATCAAGTCCGGTGTTCTCACCGTCTACGAGTTTTGCAGTCCGCCGATCGCGCATGCCATGGTCGCACAGGATCCAGCCTTTGCCGCCTATCTGCCGTGCCGCATCACCATGATCGCCTCGCACGGGCGTGTCTGGCTGGAAATGATGAACCTGAACATGATCATCAACGGTTCGCACCTGGATGCCAAGGCGCGCGCACAGGCGATCCGCGTCCGCGATGATCTCGACTCCATCATGTGGGCCGGTGCCAAGGGCAACTGGTAAACAGGGCGCGCTTCTCGCGTTTGCCCTGGTGATCCTCGTGCTGGTGCCCCTCAGGGCACCAGCCGCCAGGCCCGGCGTCATCATCCAGGTCGACGATGCGTCTTTACACACCTGGCGCATCGCCCTTGCCAATACCACCAATCTCCTCGCCGCCGAGCGCGTCGCGCACCCGCACCCGCACATAGAAATCATCGCACTCGGCCGCGCGGCGATGATGCTGCGAAAAAAAGCGCCCTACTGGAAAAAGGTTCTCGCTCTTCACAAGCAGGGGCTCCAGATCACGGCGTGCCTGTCCGACCTGCGACGCCTTCATCTGCACAAGGCAGACATGTCACCGGCCGTTCATTACATCCCCTCCGGCATCGCCGAGATAGTGCGCCGCAAACGGGAGGGATGGGCTTATGTCCAGCCCTGACAGACTGCCACGTGCCCGTCAGGCCGCTTTGGGCGGACCGAACTTGATCACGACTTTGGTGTAGCCCTCGATACGGCGATCGAATTTGTCGTAGGCCTCCGGCGCCTTGTCGATCGAAATACGGTGGCTTACGATCTTGCTCGGCTTGACGCGCCCGGCGATGATGAGATCGCGCAGATACTCGTTGTACCTCTTGACCGGGCATTGACCCATGCCGAGGGTCACGCTCTTATCGAACAAATCCGCCATCGGCATGGAGAAAATGCCCTGTCGGGCCTGCTCGGATCCCGCCTTGGGATCCGGCGCCAGATACACACCGACAATGCCGATATGCCCGGCCGGATTGACGAGACGCACCATGTTCTGCAGGACCTGGGTCGCCTTCTCCTGCGCGTATTCCTTGTCATTACGGGCCTGGTAGCCGACCGCATCAATGACACAGTCGACACCGGCAAGTTTTTCTTCGCCCGGATGCAGGCGCTGGCGCAGCGCACCGGACTCCCGGCGCATCCGCATCACCTGATCAACGGGATCCCCATCGCGGATATCGATGGGCGTGGCACCAAGCTCCCGGGCCTTGGCGAGCCGCTCTGCGATGAAATCGATTACATAGACATCTGCAGCGCCACGGATCAGGGAACTCAGGGCCGCCATGAGGCCCACGGGGCCTGCGCCGAATACGGCGACGCTCTTGCCGGCGCTGACATGCGCAAGTTCCGCGCCGTAGAAGCCGGTCGGAAAGACATCCGCCAGCAGAATGAAATCATCTTCCCACTCATCAAAGGGCTTGCCGGGCAGCTTCAGGCAGTTGAAATCAGCGTTGGGCACGAGCACATACTCCGCCTGCCCGCCACGATAGGGGCCCATGCCCACATAACCGTATGCCGCGTGCGCCTTGTGCTCGTTCATCGTAAGGCACATGTTGGTGTAGCCGCGGTGGCAGTTGTAGCAATATCCGCAGGCGATATTGAAAGGCAAAACCACCCGGTCACCAGGCTTGAAGCCCGTGACCGCGCTACCGACTTCCTCCAGGACACCCATGATCTCGTGCCCCACGATCTGCCCGGGCTGGAGCGTCGTGCGACCCTCATACATATGCAGGTCACTGCCGCATATCGCTGAGGTGGTCACACGCAGCAGCGCATCCTTGGGGCCGGCGACCACGGGTTGCTGCTTTTCTTCCACGCGTACGGTGCTCTCTCCTTCGAAGACGACTGCTTTCATGATCACCTCGACACGACTTGGGGTTGAAAAGATAAGACAACCGCCCTGTGCCTCGGGGCACGAGAGCGGACGCCGAGTAAGACCCCGCTGGCGCAGGGGAGTTGTGGCGGGTGATACCTAGGCATCTCCGACGCACGGTACCCGGACAGGGCCGTCGGCACCTGCTGCGGGAAGATCTGCCGGGAAGCGTGGCAACAACGGGCGCTGCCTCTTTAGGCTATCAGGACTCTGCTGTTGAAATTGGCAGTCACGCAGCCGGATCAGGCTGTTCGCCACCTGGAACTGACTATTGCATTCGCCGGATGTCGCTCTATGTCCGAAACTCGAAATGCCATGTTGAAAATGATCGCGGACGGCCTTTAGCGGAAAGATGCGTCTTCTGGCGATCGTGATCACGCCTTCCGGCGCACCAACCTAAAGTGATCACGATCAATCAGAATGGGTGATAACGAGAGGCCAGAAAACGCACTTCGCGCTACAACCAGACAAAGCGAATCGCGACCGGGTTTGCCGCGCCTTGGACGACTTCAGAGGACTTACCCCCGTACCACTTTACCCGCACCCGTGCCGGTACTACACGAATGAAATAACCCGCTTAACCGCAGTGATTCCAGCGAACACCACTGCCTCTGCAGGGTCCCGGGCGAAGACGCCACCGCGCAGGCGTATTCTCTCAGAGCAGTGGATCGCGTACTTTAAGGAACGAGAACTTGCGGAAATCGCGATCGCGGGTATACACCGTCGTAACGCCATGATCTGCAAGTATCGATGCAAGGTGCGCATCGGGAACCAGATTTCCGCGTGTCGGCACATCGGCGGTCGTCTTGCGGTAGGTTTCCCAGAAGCCATCCTCCTCGCCGATCACGCGGCAATGGGGAAGGCTCAGCAACGCCTCGATGTTGCGCATCGCTTCGTCGTGCGTGAGTGGCCGCTCGAAAATGCTCGGGTGGGTCGCCATGCGCAGGTAGCTCATGATTGTGAGCCACGCAAGGCAGAACACCTCGCGCCCATTGGCACATTTCTCTAGGAACGCCGTGGCTTTCTCATACAGTGGACTGCTCTCGTCAGAGGCGTACAGCAATATATTGACGTCGACGCCAAAGCTCATCGCCCCAGGTCATCCATGGCATCGAGAAGCGCGTGCTTATCGGCCAGATCGACACGCGCACGCATCGGTTGCGCGATCCATTTGAAAACCGGCGCCGCCGGTTGTGAACCGCGCTGCTGGGTGGTCGCGAGCGCCAGGGCAAGCAGATCTGATACCAACCGCCCCAGAGACGTGCCCTCACGCCGCTGCAGGCGCTTCAAGTCCCTGAGGACCGGATCATCGATGTCGA
>JAJYHH010000098.1:0-14621 GCA_021784845.1 Pseudomonadota bacterium | reverse complement strand
ATCCCCGGCACCAACGCCTGCACCGCGGACCTCTACAGCCCGACCCGGGTCATGAACCACCCGGGTCGGGGCTTTGGCTTTTCTTGCTACCGGGGCGCTACGGATCGGCTCGACATCCGGACACCGGAAAAACTATGGCGTCGAGAGGGCCGCGCTTACGTGGCTCATCACGCATGGCCGGCTCCGAGGCGTTCTCAGCCGCCAAAACGGGTGCTTTTTCAGGTCTTGGGCAGCGTCACGCCGGTCTGGCCCTGATACTTGCCGCCCCGGTCCTGATAGGAGGTTTCACACTCCTCGTCCGCCTCAAAGAAAACGACCTGCGCGACACCTTCGTTGGCGTAGATCTTGGCTGGCAGCGGCGTCGTGTTCGAAAACTCGAGCGTCACATACCCTTCCCACTCGGGCTCGAACGGGGTCACATTGACGATGATGCCGCAGCGGGCATATGTCGAATTGTGCACAACGAGCCCATTGGCGACGAAATTGTGGTGGCGCGGGATTTCCAGATCGTACACGGGCGCGCGGCCCGCGGGCCTTTGCACCGAAATAGCCTCGAAACGGCCCGCTTGCGGCGCACCCGCTGTCGCGCAACCCGTGGTTCCGTCGGCCAGACTGGCCTGCGCATACCACATTCCCTGCGCGGCCTTCAGGGCGAATCCCGCCGCCGTGGGAGTGATCCGGCTTGCCACGCCAAACCTGTCAAACAGATGCTGAAGGCTTTCCATGGCCGTGCGCGCCGCCCCCTGCAGGACATCGACCCCGTCCAGCACGCCCGTCAGGAATCGCCACAGATCCCGGGCGCACACCCGGAACACATGCGCCGGCACGTCATCGCACAGGCCCGCACGCAACCGCGCCGCAAAGGCACGGCCCAGCGCTGCCGCCGCGGGGAGCGTCTCGCGGCCGAACCCGCCGAGATGACCCCCGACCGCGATTCTGTCGCCAACGGACAGGGTCCCCAGGGGACGCCAGCCGGTTTCCGTCAAAAGCGGATGCTGCGCCGTCGCCAGCAGGCGGTAGCCGTTTTGCGTTTGCACCTCATAGACATCGTGCTCGCCATGACAGGCCCACGCCTTGACGCCCTGCCCGACTATGCCCCGCCCATCGAATGCAAGCGTCCGGCCCGGACCGCGCCAGTCACGGATGGGAAGATAATCCCCCGTATCCGCGTTCACCACGCGGGTATCCCCCGTGACGCACTTGCCAAGGCAGATCGTCAGGACATTGCGTGGGATGCGGAAATATTCCACCGTGCGCGCAAGCGCAAAGGAGTTCGGGGGAATGATGCAGACATCGCCACGGAAATCGACAAAACTGTTGGCATCGAAGTTCTTCGGGTCGACAATCGCCGAATTGATGTTGGTGAAAATCTTGAACTCGCTCGAGCAGCGTATATCGTACCCGTAACTCGACGTCCCATAGGAAACGAGGCGCCTCTCGCCACTCATCTTGACCTGATGCGGCTCGAACGGCTCGATCATGCCGTGCTCGGCGGCCATGCGCCGAATCCACTTGTCCGACTTTATGCTCATGACACCGGGCGTGCGCCCGCCTCCTCCCCGTATTCTGGTCCGTTATGTGTTCTGGATGACGATATTGGGGAACTTCCCGCTGAAATCCTTCTTCATAAGCGACATCTTGGCGGCTATGCGCCGGGCTATTTCGCGGTAGATCTGCGCGATGCGCCCGTCCGGGTCCGCAACGACGGTGGGCCGTCCACTGTCGGCGTCGGCCCGGATGTTCAGATCAAGAGGCAGGGCGCCGAGGAAATCGACCTCGTACTGCTCGGCCATCCGCAAGCCACCGCCCGCCCCGAATATATGCTCCTCATGGCCGCACTTGCTGCAGATGTGCGTGCTCATGTTTTCGATGATGCCCACCACCGGAATCTCAACCTTCTCGAACATCTTCAGACCCTTGCGGGCATCGAGCAGGGCGATGTCCTGCGGCGTCGTCACGATGACGGCGCCGGTGACGGGCACCTTCTGGGCGAGCGTCAGCTGAATGTCGCCCGTACCCGGCGGGAGGTCAACCACCAGATAGTCGACATCATCCCAATTGGTATCGCGCAGCAACTGCTCGAGCGCCTGCGTAACCATCGGCCCGCGCCAGATCATCGGCGTCTCCTCGTCGATCAGGTAGCCGATCGACATCGACTGCAGATGGTAGCTCAAGACCGGCTCCATGGTCCGGCCGTCCTTGGATTCGGGCTTGCTGTGCGATCCCAGCATGCGCGGCTGACTGGGCCCGTAGATATCGGCATCGAGAATGGCAGCCCGGGCGCCTTCAGCGGACAGGGCCAACGCCAGATTCACCGCGGTCGTGGACTTGCCGACGCCCCCCTTGCCCGAGGCGATGGCGATGATGTTCTTGACCCCGGCGATCGGCTTGACGCCCTTCTGCACACCATGCACGGCGATCTTGGAGTCGATCTGGATCTTCACATCCTTGACGCCGGGGATGGCGCGGACCTTCTCCTCCAGTCTGGCCGCCAGGGCGTCACGGCTCCCCTTGGCGGGGTAGCCCAGCACCACGTCGACCGTCACCTGTCCGCCATCAACCCGGATGGCCTTGATGGCCTTGGCACTCACGAGATCCTGTTCGAGGTAAGGGTCGATCACCTCCTTGAGCGCCGTTTCGATCTGCAATTGCGAGACATCCGCCATATTCCCTCTCCTAAAAATCCAGCCACACTGCCTAAGGGCCGGCTCGCGCGCCGGACCCGCCAAACCCGATGGCAAGAACCCGCCCTGCCCCGAACCTGCCATTATAGGGCCGGGACGCACCGGAACGCGACAGGAACCACCGGCGTCATCTAGGCGCCGACGCGCCGACCTGTTACCTTTTTGCGCCTTGAGGGGGAATTATGCCGCAGAGTCGAAAACTTCTCGTCACGAGTGCCTTGCCCTACGCCAACGGGCCGATCCACCTTGGCCACCTGGTAGAATACATCCAGACCGACATCTGGGTCCGCTATCAGCGTCTGCGGGGCCACTCCTGCACATATGTGTGCGCAGACGACACCCACGGCACCCCCATCATGCTGAAGGCTGAGCAGGAAGGCATGACGCCGGAAGCCCTCATTGCCAGGGTGGGTGAGGAACACGCGCGGGATTTTGCCGACTTTGGCATCTCGTTTGACTATTTCGGATCAACCCATTGCCCCGAAAACGAGCAGCTCTCCCGGGACATCTATGAACGCAGCCGCGCGGGCGGGCATATAGCCAGGCGCACGGTCGAACAGGCCTTTGATCCGGTCAAGAACCTGTTCCTGCCCGACCGCTTCATCAAGGGCACCTGTCCGCGCTGCCACAGCCCGGACCAGTATGGCGACTCCTGCGAGGTGTGCGGGGCGACCTATGCGCCGTCGGATCTCGAGAATCCCGTTTCCGCCCTAAGCGGCGCCACACCCGTGACCAGATCCTCCGAGCACTATTTCTTCCGGCTTGGCGATTTCACGGCGTCGCTCAAAACCTTCACCGAAACCGGCGCCCTGCAGCCCGAGGCCGCCAATAAGCTGCGCGAGTGGCTCGACGCGGGACTCACCGACTGGGACATCAGCCGGGATGCGCCCTACTTTGGCTTTTCGATCCCTGATGCACCGGATAAATTTTTCTATGTCTGGCTAGACGCGCCCATAGGCTACATCGCCACTCTCTGGCGGCTTCTCAATACACAGGCGCCACGCCCGCTCAGCCTGGAGGCGATCCGCGAGGCCTGGGGTCACTACGAGACGCATCACTTCATCGGCAAAGACATCCTGTATTTTCATGCCCTGTTCTGGCCGGCCATGCTCGAGGCCGCGGGACTGGCGCGGCCTCATGCCATTCATGCCCACGGTTTTCTCACGATCAATGGCAAAAAGATGTCCAAATCGCGCGGCACGTTCATCACGGCACGCGATTACCTGGCGCACCTGCCCGCCGAATATCTGCGCTACTATCTGGCCGCCAAACTGAGCAGCCACATCGAGGACATCGACCTGAACTTCGATGACTTCCGCGCCCGCGTCAACGCCGATCTCGTCGGCAAGCTCATCAACATCGCAAGCCGCAGCGCGCAACTGCTGACACGCTTTGCAGACGGCCGGCTCGGAACAGAACTGCCGGATCTTGCGCTATTCCAGGAATTTGCCGCGGCCGGTGACGACATCGGCGCCCATTACGAACAGCGCGAGTACAGCCACGCCATCAAACGCATCATGGACTTGGCCGACCGCGCCAATCGCTATGTCGATGACAAGAAGCCCTGGGAAATGGGCCGCGATCCGCGTCAGCACGCGGCGTTGCGCGGCGTCTGCACGCAGGCCCTGAATCTCTTCCGTGTGCTGATGGCGTATCTGCAGCCGGTCCTGCCCGCCGCGAGCGCCAGAGTGAGCGCGTGGCTTGGTGGAATCGACCTCTCCTTCGAGTCCGCACGGACGCCCCTTCTCGGCATCAGCATCGAACCCTACCAGCACCTGATGCGCCGCGTCGAAGAAAAGGATCTCGCCTGGGCGACCACGGCGCCTGAACCGCCGGCGCCTGCGCGCACCGAGGTCTTGGCAGCTCAGCCAGCGGCAGCCCTCATCGATATCGCGGACTTTGGTCGTGTCGACCTGCGCGTGGCGGCCGTGATCGATGCTCGTAAAGTCGAGGGGGCCGACAAACTCCTGCAGCTCTCGCTGGATCTGGGCGAAGGCCGCCTGCGCACCGTATTTGCGGGCATCCGCCGCAGTTACGACCCCCAAACCCTGATCGGCCGCCATGTCGTCTGCGTGGCCAATCTGGCACCGCGCACAATGCGGTTTGGCGTCTCGGAGGGGATGGTACTGGCAGCGGGCGACGGCGAGGGGATCTTTCTTCTCGGCGTGGACACGGGCGCCAAGCCGGGCATGCCTGTACACTGATACCACGGCGCCCGTCCACACACGGGCCATGAGCCGCCACCGGGGCCCACCATGGATCTTGTCTTGCTAAGCGGGGGCATCGAGAGCACCACGTTGCTGAAAGAGCGGCAGCGTCTGGGACCGGTGACCGGTCTTTTCGTAAATTATGGACAGCGCGCCGCCCGCCAGGAACGGATGGCAGCACGACACGCCTGTCAGGCGACCGGCGCGCGCTTCCTGCCCGTTGATGTCCCGGGTCTGCGTGCCCCCTTCCTGCGCGAAGACCACTGGGTGGCCCATGTCCCACTGCCCGCACGCAATCTTCTGGCCATCAGTCTGGCCGCCAACGTGGCCCTGCACACCAAAGCGCGGACAATTTTCGTGGGCCTGCAGCAAGACGATGCCACACGGCACGACAGTGGCGCGAGGTTTCTGACGGACCTTGCGCAGACGCTGCAAAATCTCGACCTGGCCCTCGAAACCCCCTACAGACAGCTTGGCAAGACCGATGTGATGCGGCGAGGACTTGTGCTGGGCGTCGATTACGCACACACGTACAGCTGCCTGCTGGGCCATCCCCGGCCCTGCGGGCGATGCCCCCAATGCCGCGCCCGCCAGGAGGCGTGGAATGCCGTCGGACCACACGCAACCCAAGGTTGCCACCGGCCACCCGACCGCCTAGGATAGGGCGCGATTCCCAACTGACCGCCACCATGTCCAGCCGCCCGCTCAGCATCCACTCGATCATGTCGGCGCTCCCGCAAAGTCAATGCCGGCAATGCGGGTATGACGGATGCTGGCCCTACGCCCGCGCCATCGTGCAGGGGAAAGCGCGGCTCGACCTGTGCACACCAGGGGGCGCTGCGACACAGCGGCAGCTGGTCGCGCTCTGCGGATCCGCGCCGGCGGCAACCACCACCGGACCGTCTGCCGACGCGCCCCCGGCCCTGGCTGTCGTCGCCATCGATGCCGGCGAGTGCATCGGTTGCGGACGCTGCCTGCCGGTATGCCCGGTCGATGCCATCGCAGGGGCAGTCGGCTTTCTGCACGCGGTACTGCCGCACGCGTGCACGGGCTGCCAGCTGTGCCTGCCAGGTTGCCCCGCCGACTGTTTTATCCCGGCGCCCGGCGAGCCCCAGGCGCCGGCACGGCTTGCCCGGTACCGGTACGCGCGCAAGCACCGCCGGCTGCTGCGGGCGACGCGCCCTGAATCACGGCGGACCGCCGTCGAGCGCAAACGACGCGAAATCGCCGATGCGCTCACACGGGTGAAGAGTCGCCGGGGCTGGCAGAAAGGCGCAGGCGAGTTGGCAAGAAAGCCGTCACAACCGTAAAATAGCCGCCTCATCGAGCAAGGAGACCTCATGTCCGGACATTATCCATTCAGCGGAAACGCCAATCGCGTCAGTGTCTTTGGCTTTTTCGAGAGAAATCAGCTGAGCCTCGAACTGCAGGAACAGTACTACAAATGGTGGTATGACCTGGCCAAGAATTTCGTCGCGCAGGACGCGGATCTCAAGGCCGCCTGCGCCGTGAATTTCCAGCATTTTCCCTACGGCCAGCACGCCGAGCGGAACTTTCATCTGCACGATTACAAGTGGGCGACCGCGATGGTCGACCTCGGTGCATTCATCAGCAACGCCATCCTGGCGAAGATGAGCACCGAACAGCAGCACAAAGTCGAGCACGACCACGAGAACATGCTGAAGGCGTTGCTCGCGCAGCGCGACAAGATGCCGCGCCCGGCGCCACCTGAAGTGGGCCGCTATCGCCACGTCTAGACCCAGCCGGATCCGTCTTGGGCCTGCGGCGCGTCTTGCCGTGTTCGCGCGGCTCAGGGCGGCCAACCCGGAACCACGGACGGAGCTGGTCTACGACTCACCCTTTCAGCTGCTCATTGCGGTCATGCTCTCCGCACAGGCGACCGACCGCGGCGTCAACAAGGCGACAAAGACGCTGTTTGCGGTGGCACCCGACGCCGCGAGCATGCGCGCCCTGGGACTGGCCGGCCTGAAGCGCCATATCGCGTCCATCGGCCTGTACAACACCAAGGCGGCGAATATCCTGAAGACATGCAAACAGCTGATCGAATGGCATGAAGGGAAGGTGCCGCGTAATCGCGAGGCCCTGGAGGCGCTGCCCGGTGTCGGGCGCAAGACTGCCAACGTGGTCTTGAACACGGCATTCGGCGAAGAGACCATCGCGGTCGATACCCACATTTTCCGTGTGGCGAACCGGCTGGGGCTCGCGCCGGGCCGAACGGTCCGTGAAGTGGAAGACCGGCTCGACCGGCTGGTGCCAAAGCCCTTCCGGCGCCACGCGCACCACTGGCTTATCCTCCATGGGCGTTATGTGTGCAAGGCCCGCAAGCCTTTGTGCGGCGCCTGTGTTCTCTTTGATTTGTGTACGTATAAGGATAAAGTAACTAAATGGACGGCAACCGAGTCGCCACCGGTCTCGAGCGGGGTCCCCAGGCCCGGTCTGCGCTCGCGGTCGCGGCGGTGGAAAAGGCCCTGACCCGGGCCGGGATCACTTCCGCCCGATCCGTTATCCTGTTTCTCACCCACCACTTCGCGAAGGATCCGCAGCCCGCACTGACTGCCGCGGCGCGAGCGGCCGGTTGTATGCAGATCGTTGGCTGCAGCGCGAGCGGGCTCCTGACAGACGAGGAGTGGGTACTCGATACGCCGGCGGCGGCGGCACTCGTGCTCGGCGGCGATGCCTGGCTCGAACGACCCGTGCCGCTCGATGAGGATCCGGTACTAAGCCTTGCCTGTCCCACGAATCTGACAGCATCATGGCTCGACGAGCCCTATCGCCGCATCGGCGCGGTCGCCGGCGATGTGACCGGACGCGGACCCTTCCGCGTCTGGGCAGGCGGCCGGGTGCGCGAAGAGGGGTCTGTGGAAGTGGCCATACGCGGTGCGCGCGGTGTCATCCGGGCCTCACAAGGCGTGCGAGCACTCACATCGCCGATCGAGGTAGCCGAAGTGCACGATTTCGATGTCCTGAAACTCGGGCACTACCCGGCGCTGAACGTGTTGGTGCAGGCGCTGCCCATCGGTGTGCGGGAGATGGACCGCATCCCTCTGCATCTGATCATGGGCGGCATCACGTTCGGCGATCCCACCACCGCCATTCGCGACGGCCGCTACCGGCTCAACCACATCGTCGCCGCCAATCTGGGCGAACAGTCGATCACCTTCGCGGAGCGCTTGAGCCGTGGGGAGCGGCTCTTCTGGGCGATCCGGGACACCATCGCCGCCGAGCGCGACATGCGCGCAACGATCGAACGGGGCGCCGAGGAACTGAATACGCCCCCCGACTTCGCGCTGCTCTTTCCGTGCGCTGGCCGCGGTCCCCATTTCTACGGCGAGAGAGACATGGACCTTGAGCTCCTGAAAAGCCGGTTTCCCGGGCTCCCCGTGATAGGTATCTACGGAAATGGGGAAATCGGCCCGCTGGACGACTGCAACCATCTCTATCAGTACTCGGCGGTGCTGGGTCTGTTTCGCCTTGCCGGTAAACCCTGATGTGGTCGAACGACCGCGGCGCCCTGCGCAAGGTATTCTTTTCCGGCTGGCGCCGGTTTCGCAATCGGGAGCCCCTGACCGGGGAGGAAGGCCTGGTGGTCGAAGCCCTCCTCGCGCACCCGGAGTACCAGCCCCTGGTGGAACAGGAGGCGGAAACCCTCTGGGCCGACCTCGAACCCAACCCGTTTTTGCATCTGAGCCTTCATATCGCCCTCAGTGAACAACTCGGGCTCGACCGGCCATCCGGTGTGAAGGCGGTGTTCGAACGGTTGCGCGGCGCAGGCGGCGACCCGCACAAGGCGCAGCATCTCATGATGGAATGTCTGGCCGAAGTGCTCTGGGAAGCGCAAAGTCAGGGCCGCATGCCCGACGAGGGAACATACATCCGGCGCCTCCACGAGCTGGCGGGACCACGGGATGGCCGCTAGACTGAAGGTCGATGCCGGGTTATTGCAAACCGCCTGCGGAGAGAGTACATAGAAGGCCATGAACCGTACCGACAGGCATGAGGCCAGACACAAGCCGTACCGGATGATCATCAGAAGATCGGGGTCTTTTTAGGCCCCATTTTTTTGCAAACAAAATAGCGCCCCCCGGGCGCCCACACGGAGACACCATGGATATCGATATCCATAAGATGGACGACGACAAGACCGACAACGAACCTCCCGAATCGAGCTTCCTTCTTGGCCGGCAGCAGGCGAAGGGGGAAACATGCTAAATGCTGTCAACGCTGTCATGGATGCGCATTTTCTGACGCCGGCGGGCGTTTCTCCCAACGCGTTACCCGCCCAGACTGCGCGTCGCACCGACACCCCGATCCGCTATCTCGTCTCCGGCAAGTACCGCCTCTACCCCTTCGACAAGGACGCGAAACCCTATTTCGATGAGGCCGTCGGACGGCTCGGCGTGGCACTCTCGGACTACAGCTTTGCCAACAACGTCATCTGGCTGTGCCAGGCAAGCGGCTTTTACCAGATCATCGAGGGGTGCTTTTGTCTCTTTGGCCTGTCGGGCAATGGCCTGACGATGCTGTTGCCCCCGCTCGGCGAACCGGCCCGGCAAAAGCGCGCACTCAAGGTCTGTGTCCGCATCATGGACCAGTACAACCCCTCGCCCTTCCAGGCGCGGCTGGACTTTGTCTACAAGGATTTCCTGAAGGTTCTTGATCGCCAGGATGACGGCGCACCCCTCATAAACGGGGAGGCATGGCACGTCGAGGTGACCAATCCCGACTATATATACCGGACATCGGATCTGATCGAACTGAAAGGCAACGCCTTCAAAACCAAACGCAACGAGATCAATCAGTTTCGGCGCGCCTACCCAAACCACGAGCTGGTACCGTTCACGCACCGGCACCGGGATGCAGCCCGCACCCTGGTGAATACGTGGACCGAGAACCGGATTCGGGCGTTGCCAAACGGGTCGCTCGAAGACTTTCTCTACAATCTCGAACTCGAGCGCAAGGCGATCAACCGGACCATCGCCCTCTATGAGGAGCTGGGCCTCCAGGGTCTGTGTCTTTTCATCGATGGGGTCCTCGAGGGGTTCACGTTTGGCGAGCGGCTCAATGCCGACGTTGCCAATGTGTTGATCGAAAAGACTAACTTTCACATCCAGGGCGCCGCGCAGTATCTCTTCCGCGAGTTCACCAAGGTCTTTGCCGACTCGACCTACATCAATGTCGGGGACGACCTCGGCTTTGAAAACCTGCGCCGCGTCAAGATGAGCTACCGCCCTGCAATGTTTGGCGAAAAGGTGATCCTGCACAGGCGCGTGCCGCCGGAATGATCCGGCGCGCCCATGCAGGCGACCTCGAGAGCCTGATGGCTCTCGAGCGTCGGTGCTTTGCGCCACACGAAGGACTGTTCCAGCGCCGGCAGATCAAGCATCTTTTGACAAGCGCGAAGGCGGCGTGGTTTGTCTACGGAGAGTACTGGGGTGCCTGCTGCATGCTGATTAGCGCCAACGGCCGCGCGCGCTGGGGGCGTCTTTACTCTCTGGCGGTGGACCCGGCGCACCGCCAGCATGGCATTGGCCGCGCCCTGGTGCTGGCCGGCCTTCAGTGGCTGACGGTTCAACACATCGACCAATGCCGCGCAGAAGTAAAAGCCGGCAATGAGTCGGCGCGCCGCCTGTACGAGTCACTGGGCTTCGCGCAGACTGCGGAGCTGCCGCACTACTATGGCATCGGCGGACATGGGTTGCGCCTGACAAAGGCACTGCGCGACGCACCCTGAGACGCCACCACGGCCCGCCGCTTCCGCGCGACCTGCGGAAACGGCGGCTGATCGGGCTACATGCCCATTCCGTGAATCATCGTGCGCGCGCCAAGGCTCTGGAACATCCACCAGGTCAGGGCGATGATCAGCACGAACAGCGGGATCATGATGATGAGCGCAAAGGTGTTCCAGCGCTGCGTCCTCGACAAATCCAGACGAAACAGCAGGTAACTTTGCAGGACCACCGCTGCGAAGGCCGCCACCGAAGTGGCCACCGTCAGCTTGAACGGCCCCCAGACATGACGGCTGACGAGCTCAAGCGATGTAAACATCAATCCCAGCGTCAGAATGAAGCCCGCGATGTAGCCGCCGTTGCTTGCAAGCTGCACCTCGGGATGCTTGATTGGATTTTCCTGCCCATGACTGTCTGACATCAGATCGCTCCGTGCAAATAGATAACCGTGAAGACACAGACCCACATGACCGCCTGGAAAAGCCAGAAGTACTTTAGACTCAACAGGCGCGCGACGACATCGGTCGAGAAACCGTAGCGCATGACCTGATACATCATGACAAGCATCCAGATCAGACCCAGGGCCATATGGAGCCCATGGGTCAGAACCAGCGCCCAATACGACGACAGGAAGGCGCTGCGGGCCGGCACAATGCCGCGCATGGCCAGACCGACGAACTCGTGGATTTCGAGGCCAAGAAATCCCGCGCCCAGCACGAGCGCAAGCAGCATCCAGCCGATGACACCAGGGCGGCTTGCGGCCTTCAGCGCGGTCATACTGAAACCGAAGGCCAGTACACTGCTGAATACGAGCACCGTCTCGCCGAACGCGTACCACGGGTGGACGATGTTCTGCGCAGTCGGCCCGCCTGCCGTGTGCGAGGCGAGGACCGCGTAGGCCGCAAAGAGCGTCGCAAAAATCATGGCGTCGCTTAGCATATACAGCCAGAAACCGAACGTCCGCGTCGATATCACGTCATGACCGTGATAGCCCTCGTCCCAAAGTACAACGGATCCCGGGGATCCGGCGCCGCTGTTTTTCATAGCCATTCTCTGCTCCTCAAACCGTTCTACGACAGAACCTTGCGGGCGCCTGATGGCGCCTGCCCACCCGCCTGCTCCTCCATGCGCGCCACGTCGGCGGCGGGGATGACGTAGCCGGTGTCGGTGTCGGCTGCGCGAATGATCATGGTCGCGACGATACCGATTAAGGCCAATGCGCCAAGCCACCAGATCCGCCAGATCAGACCGAACCCCAGCGCAAAGGCAAACGCACCGATGACAAGGGGTACCGCGGTGTTCCGCGGCATGTGGATATCCACATAGCGCGGCGGCCGCAGATTCGTGTAACCGTGCTCACGACGCCACGCCCATTCATCCCGCGCGTGCACGAGGGGGGCCACCGCGAAGTTGTAGAAGGGCACCGGCGAGGGCGTCATCCACTCGAGACTGCGCGAGGTGCCCCACGCATCGGCACCGACCCGGTTTACGGCACGATCGCGGATGCTCACGTAGATTTGTTTGAGCTGGTAGTAGAGCGCAAGGCAGTAAAGCGCGATGCCACCCTCTTCGAGCTGCAACAGCGGCAGCCACGACGCGTGGGCGACATAGTCCAGGCGCCGCGTCATGCCCATGAAACCCAGCGTGTACATGGGCACAAAAACCGCAACCGTGCCCGCCACCCAGTACCAGAACACCAGCCTGCCGGTTTTCTCGTCGAGCTTGTAGCCGAAGACCTTCGGCCACCAGTAGTTGACGCCACCCATGGCTGCAAACGCGATCAGCAAAAACATGTTGTGGAAATGCGCGACCACGAACACGCTGTTGTGCACCGTGTAGTTGATTGCGGGGATCGCCAGCATCATGCCGGTAAGGCCACCAGTCAAAAGCAGGATCAGTGCGCCGATCGCCCACAGCATCGGCACGTCGTAGCGGATGCGCGCTCTGTACATCGTGAAGGCCCAGTTGAACACCTTCACGCCGGTCGGAATGCCGACAAGCATCGTGGCAACGCTGAAATACAGACTGACTGCCGGACCCTCACCCATGGTGAAGAAGTGGTGAAGCCACACGGACCAGGACACGCCGGCGATCGCCATCGACGCAATCACCATCGTGATATAGCCAAAGAGCGGTTTCTCACTGAACGTGGGCACGATCTCGGAGATGATGCCAAATGCCGGCAGAACCACGAAGTAGACTTCCGGGTGACCCCAGATCCAGAACAGATTGGTGTAGAGCATCAGATCCCCACCAAGGCCCGGGGTGAAAAAGTGCGTACCGAGGTAACGATCGAAACTCAGCAGAAAAAGGGCAACCGCAAGCACCGGGAACGAACTCAAGGCAATGATGTTCGTGCTAAGCGAGGTCCACGTAAAGATTGGAAGACGACCCCAGCTCATGCCCGGTGCGCGCATTTTCACGATCGTGGCAATCAGGTTGATGGCACCAAGCGTCGTGCCGACACTGCTGATCTGGATGGCCCACATCCAGTAATCGACGCCCACGTTGGGGCTGTAGGGGAGTTCGGTCAAAGGAGCCAGGCCGACCCAGCCCGCGTGCGAAAAATCACCGAGGAACAAAGACAGCATCACAAGCGCGCCAGCCACCACCGTCAGCCAGAGACCAACGGCGTTCAGGTAGGGATAGGCCATGTCGCGCGCACCGACTTGCAGCGGGACGACAATGTTCATCAGGCCGACCAGGATCGGAGTCACGGCAAGAATGATCATGATAGTGCCGTGTGCGCTATAGATCTGATCGAAATGAGAGGGCGGCAAATATCCGTGGAGCGCTCCGAGAAATCCCGCCGCATGCGGGCCCGCGGCCATCATCTGCTGCGTGCGCATCATGAGCGCATCGACAAACCCGCGAAACAGCATGACGAGGCCAAACAGGATATACATGACGCCAATCTTCTTGTGATCGACGGTCGTCAGCCATTCGCGCCACAGATAACCCCATTTGCCCGCATAGGTGATGCCGCCCAGGATGGCGGCCCCCAGAACGGCTGCAAACAGAAAGGCACCGACAACGATGATATTGTGGTAGGGGACTTCAGACAGGGACAGTCTCCCCCATAACGGGCTCCAGGACCCTTGCAGATCAACTAACATGTCACCCCTCCTTACTGAACACGTGTCATGCGCGCCGTCATTACCTCACCCGCCCCAAGCGGTGTGGCAAAGACCTTGCCCATCTGAACTTCATGAATGACGTAGCGGAAAAGGCCGCTCTGCACATGCGAGAAATACCGGGCCGTTTCATGCAGATTGAAAGTCGGCTGGGCAAACATATTGAACCTGCGGTCGGTCATATGTTCGGGAGAGCGCCCTGCTGCGGCCACCCATTTCCGGAAATGCGCAGCCGAAACGACATCCGCATGAAACTGCATCCACGCAAACCCGGGACCGCTCATCTCCGCCGAAAAACCCCTGTAATCGCCGGACTGGCTCGCCAGAAATGCCTGCTTTGTCCGCATCCCCGGCATGATCTCGATCTGGCCGACCAGCTGCGGAATCATGAAAGCGTTGTCGACGGTGGCGGAGGTAAGACGGACGCGCACGGGCGTATTGACCGGCACGACCAGCTTGTCGACGCTGGCGATGTGCAGCTTCGGATACACAAACAGCCACTGCCAGTCGGTGGTGATGACATTGACATCGATTGGCCTGCCTTGTGGCACCTGCGGTTTTGTGCCGGCCTCCGCCACGGGAGGCTTGGCGAGAATGCGCGGATTATACGGATCGACTTCGAAGATGCCTTTGTAGGAAAAATACGAAAGGGCCGCGACAACGAGGATCGGGATGCCCCACACGACCACCTCGACACCGTACGAATGGTCCCACTTGTTGTCATATGTGGCCTTGCGGTTGGTCGCGCGGTAGTGCCACATGAACCAGACCACGAGAATCGCGGTCGGCACGATGATACCAAGCATGATGGCTACGTCGAGGATGGTGAAATGCAGCTCCGCCGCGGCG
>JAJYHH010000033.1:3721-10617 GCA_021784845.1 Pseudomonadota bacterium | reverse complement strand
CCCCCATTGTCCAATATTCCCCACTGCTGCCTCCCGTAGGAGTCTGGGCCGTGTCTCAGTCCCAGTGTGGCTGATCATCCTCTCAGACCAGCTACGGATCGTCGCCTTGGTGGGCCTTTACCCCACCAACTAGCTAATCCGACGCAGGCTCATCCAATAGCGCAAGGTCCGAAGATCCCCTGCTTTACCCCTTAGGGCATATGCGGTATTAGCCCGGCTTTCGCCGGGTTATCCCCCACTACTGGGCAGATTCCTACGCGTTACTCACCCGTCCGCCACTCTACTCAGGGTTGCCCCCTTTCGCGTTCGACTTGCATGTGTTAGGCATGCCGCCAGCGTTCAATCTGAGCCAGGATCAAACTCTCCAATTGCAAAACTTGGTGTTCCTTAAGGGAACAAATCTTTAGCCGACATCCCTTGCGGGTTGCCGACTGGTCTTTCATGAAGACCCGGCTCGACAAAAGCGCCCACACAAATTACTTGATCCGATTTTTTAAAGAACGCTTCCAGTTACCCGGAAGAAGCGCGCATTATACGCAGTTGTTTCGGTCCGTCAAGCGCTATTTTCACGAAACTGCAACCGCAAAAAACGCCGCTTTCCGATCTGAACCAGCCGCTCTGAGCCCGGCATAAACTGCCATGACTCATCTGCACGCTCGCCGTCGACTTTCACCCCGCCTTGGCGAAGCAGTCGCAGCGCCTCCGATGTGGTTGCCACAAGCTCGGCCGCCTTCAGCGCCCGCGCTATTGATAACCCCTCAGGAGGGACGACAAGTCTACGCTCATCGATGGTGGCTGGTAAAGCCCCCCGGCTAAAAACGTCGAGGAATTGTTGCCGGCTTTGATCAGCTGCCTCGGCACAATGAAACCGCCCAACCAGCTCATGGGCTAGCGCAAGTTTCACGTCCCGCGGATTGCCGCCATTATTCACGAATCGGCGCAACTCGTCTAGCTCTGTCGGCGGGCGCATCGACAAAAGCTCGAAATAGCGCCACATGACGGCATCCGGGATGGACATCAGCTTGCCAAACATCATGGCCGGCTCATCCATGACGCCAATGGCGTTGTTCAGGGATTTGGACATCTTCTGGACACCATCGGTGCCTTCCAGTATGGGCAGGGTGATGACGACCTGGGGTTCCTGACCGTAGTCGCGTTGCAGATCGCGCCCCACCAGCAGATTGAAGCGCTGATCGGTACCGCCGAGTTCGATGTCGGCATGCAGGGCTACCGAATCGTATCCCTGGATGAGCGGGTAGAGAAACTCGTGGACAGCGATGGGCTGGCCGGCCGTATAGCGCTTCTCGAAATCATCCCGCTCAAGCAACCGCGCTACTGTGTAATGGGAGGCCAGGCGCACGAGATCATAGGCGCCCATCTGCCCCATCCACTGGGAATTGAAAACCACTTCCGTGCGGCTTCGGTCAAGGATCTTGAACACCTGGTTTTCGTAGCTTTGCGCATTGCGCGCCACATCCTCCGCCGAAAGCGGAGGTCTTGTGGTATTTTTCCCGGTGGGATCGCCGATGCGGCCCGTGAAATCGCCAATCAGAAACAAAACCGTATGCCCAAGATCCTGGAATTGACGCAACTTACGCAACAGCACGGTATGCCCGAGATGCAAATCCGGCGCCGTGGGGTCGAATCCCGCCTTGACGCGCAATGGACGGCCCTGCCCGAGCTTTGTCCGCAACTCGGACTCGGACACGATTGCCGCGGTCCCCTGACGGATAACCGTCAGCGCGGCTTCGATGGATTCACTCACACCTATCCTCCTTAGCTGCCACAAGGGTACCATAGCCGCATCACCTGCATGGACAGAGCACGCATGGCGGACCATTTCATAGGCCTTATGTCCGGAACCAGCGCCGACGGCGTGGACGCCGTGGTCGCCCATTTTGGCGACAGACCGCACCTGCGCATCCTCGCGCACTGGCACGAACCCTATAGTCCGGCGCTGCGCGCGCGCATTCTTGCGCTCATGACCCCGGGTTCCGATGAAATCGACCGGATGGGTGCACTGGAAACCGAGCTGGCCGAGATATTCGCAGCGGCGGCCGATCGTGTGCGCGGGGCGGCGAATCTGCAGCGGCACGACATTCGCGCGATCGGCTCCCACGGCCAGACGCTTCGGCATCGCCCCGCCAGGCGACAGGCCTTTACGCTGCAAATCGGCGATCCAAGCCGCATTGCCGAACGCACCGGTATCACGACAGTGGCTGACTTCCGGCGCCGCGACATGGCCGCAGGCGGCCAGGGCGCACCCCTCGTACCGGCCTTCCATCGCTGGCTTTTCTGGGATGAAAGGCACAATCGCGCCATCGTCAACATCGGCGGCATCGCCAATGTGACCCTCATCGGCCGGGATCCGTCGGCCCCTGTCGTCGGTTTCGACACCGGACCCGGCAACGCTTTGCTGGATGCCTGGATCCAGCACAACCTCGGGCTGCCTTACGACGAACGAGGGGCATGGGCCGCGCGGGGCCACCCGCACCCGCCGCTTCTACTGACCCTGTTACAAGAGCCCTATTTCGCGGCAACACCCCCAAAGAGCACGGGGCGCGAACACTTCACCCTCGCCTGGCTCGAAGCGCATCTCACGCAGCACCCGGAAATTGCCCGCGAAGACGTTCAGGCGACACTCACACGGCTCACGGCGCAGACCATCGTCGCCGCAATTCGGCACGCCGATGTCGACGAACTCTTCGTCTGTGGTGGGGGGTCGGCCAATGACAGCCTGATGCGGGAAGTGCGGATGCTGTTTGCAGGCCCCGTGGATACCACGTCCGCCTTGGGGCTCGCGCCTGATCTCGTCGAGCCTACCGCGTTTGCGTGGCTTGCCGCGCAAACCTTGGCCGGTCGGCCGGGAAATCTCCCGAGCGTGACGGGCGCAACGCATGCGGCGGTGCTGGGTGGGATTTATCCGGCTACATGACACAAACCCCCGGGCAACGCCCAGGGGCCGGGTACGGTCACCTGAAGGACCGCTGCTTTTTAGACGGAGAAGGAAGACCCGCAGCCACAGGTGGTCTTCGCCTGTGGGTTCTTGATGACAAATTGCGCGCCATCAAGTCCTTCCTGGTAGTCGATTTCCGCGCCCGCCAGGTACTGAAAGCTCATGGGATCGACCAGCAGCGTTACGCCATTCTTGTCGATACGGGAATCATCCTCGTTGGCGTGCTCATCGAAGGTGAAGCCATACTGAAAGCCGGAACAGCCACCGCCCGACACGAACACGCGCAGCATGAGGGCCGGATTGCTTTCCTCATCGATCAGCTCTTTGACCTTGCGCGCCGCGCTGTCTGTAAAATTCAGCGGGCTTGGCATCTCCATCACTTCTGTCTCGCTTGCGCTCATTCGCACCTCCACGAAATGCTGTCATTATCCGCCCCCGCGCGCACACCGTCAAACGAGCCCGGGAACGCTAGGAAATGACGGGATCCGTGCCACCGATGGCCTTTAGACGCGGCGCCTCCTTGTCGGCCTCATGCACGAGATTGCCGTTGACAGTGGCACCCAATGCCATCTCCAGGTTCTTGTAGACCATATCGCCGGTGACCTCGGCCTTTGCTTGCAGCTCGACACAGCCGTTCGAGCGCACATTGCCCTTGATCGTTCCGTTGATGATCAGGTGAGGGACCTGCACATTACCCGTGATATGCCCCCGCTCGCTCAGAATCAGCGTGCTGCCTTCGGTCTCGGCGGTGACATTGCCCTGAATCTTGCCGTCGATGCGCAGGCCACCGCTGAACACGATGTCACCCTTGAGCTCGGTCTGCTCGCCGATCAGCGTGTCAATCGTGCTGCATGCCTTGTCATTCGATTTTTTTGCGATTTTATCTAACATAAAAAAGATGCCTCGTTTCATGAGCGGGTACCCGCTGTCGGCCACGCGTAGGAGCGCTTCTGCATATGTCCGCCGGATGTCACCTCCACGATGACTTGCGACGGCACAAAACCTGCCGGCAGCATAAGGCCGCCATGGAGATCACTGAAGTATTTAAAGTGGACGTAAAGTGGCTTGTCAACAAGGCTCGGGTCGGACCAAACCGATGGACGGCCATGTATAGTCCCTTGGACGGTCAACCGGACCGCCGCATTGAGCCACCTGTGAAAGGCAAAGGACTGGATCAAAACGAGATGGTACTGATAGCCGGACGCGGCCGGATACACACGGAAATGATCAATCTGCACTCCATGCCGGGGCGGTGCATCAAGAACGGCTTGATAAAAACCGACCTGTTCCTGGAGTTTGGCGATTTTGCGGTTTGACTCCTTCAGTGCGCCCGTGAGCTGGCTGTAGGCCGCCGCATCCGCCTGGATGGTGTCATGCGCCGCAGCGAGCTGCGCCACGAGCCTCCTCCTTTGGCTGCGCAGACTGCCGATCCGCTGATGCAGATGGCTTGCCCGCACACGGGCCGCATCGGCATTGAAGCCGGCCACCCGCTCCCCGTATGTGTAGAGACCATACGATCCGCCAATCAACAAGACAACCAGGGCGACAGCCACGCCATAGCGCACTTCGGCGGCGAGTCGCCGCTTGACAACAAGATCACTGGGCAGCCTGCGCACGTCCTACTCCCGAAATGCAACGATTATAGAACGTGCCCGGCATCTGCCAAGTCCGATCCTCCTGTCAACACTACCGCCGGACCGTACATGCCAACCGTCTCAGGGAAACAGGGCAATATCCGCCAATCCGGTCTCTTCGGACAATCCACACATGAGATTGAAGTTCTGTATGGCCTGCCCGCTCGCCCCTTTCATCAGATTATCGATGGCAACCAGAACCACCAGACGGTCGGGTAACGGCTGGTGCACAGCGATGTGACACGCATTGGTCCCGCGCATCATGCGCGTGTCCGGGTGGGTACCCGCCGGCAACACATCCACGAACGGCTCATTCCGGTAACGCTCCTCGTACAGGGCCTGAATGTCCAGATCGCTGCGTGTCAGTCTCAGGGTCAAGGTGGCCTGCATGCCCCGAATGAGTGGAGCGACATGCGGCACAAACACCAGATCCAGCGCCCGCCCCGCCACCATCGACAGGCCCTGGGCGATCTCTGGGCGATGGCGGTGTCCGCTCACATTATAGGCCCTGACCGATTCGGCTGTTTCGCAAAACAGCATCGGCACATGCGCGCCACGGCCGGCCCCGCTCAAACCGGACACAGCACTTGCCACGAGCGAGTCGGGATCCGCCAGACCCGCCTCGATCACGGGCAGAAAACCCAACTGAACGGCCGTCGGATAGCAGCCCGGATTGGCCACGAGCCGCGCAGCGCGAATCCGTTCGCGATGAATCTCGGGCAATCCATAAACCGCCTCGGCAACGAGCTCGGGGCAGGGATGGCGCATGCCGTACCAATGCTCCCAGACGGCAATGTCGCGCAGACGGAAATCCGCGGCGATATCGATCATCCGGACGCCGCGCTCCAGCAGCCTGGGTGCATGCGTAGCCGCAACCCCGTTTGGCGTTGCGCTAAAGACGACGTCACAGGCCGCCAGCGCCTCCTCGTCAGCCGGATCACTGAATATCAGACCAGTATGGCGGCGCAGATTGGGAAACAGGCTGGCCACAGACTTCCCGGCTTCGGCACGGGACGTAATCGCCACCACCTCGGCCTCGGGATGCCGCAGCAATAGGCGCAAAAGCTCGGAACCGGTATAACCGGTACCGCCGATGATGCCGACTTTGACCATGACCACCCCTCCTGAAGGGCGCCATTGTAGTGGCGCGCTCCCTGACTGACAACGTGATCACCCGATGTGGAAAGACAGCCGCCCCACCCTGACTATACTTAATATAAAAGCCGCGCCGAAAGCGGACTACGCCCCGTGCTGCCCCCGCATCCCCCTCATGGGATGATGCGGGGGCCTTGGCGCGTCTTCCACAGGGGTACCGAAAAGCCGCCCCGGTACGGAAGCGGGTGCTGTTGCAGTCACGACACGATGTCTTTAAAGGAGGAAGAATGACCGGACGCGCCGCACCGATCCCTCCCCAGGACACACACGCATCCCGGATAGACGGGCCGGCTGCCCAGACGCCAGACAGCGCTAATGGTGACGACTCAGCCGGGACCACACGGATGGCGCGAGCGATGACCGCGCCCGCAGAGCTTGCGAGAACGGCTGCAGAAAATGACATCCTGTCGCAAACGGTGGGCCGGCTCTGGGCGCTGTTTGTCATGGGCATCCTCGTGGCGGCCACAGCCTTCGCCGTCACGACCTGGCTCGAACTCACGCACGCCACCGCCCGCCGTCTCGTCTTCGCGGCCTCGGCCGCAGCGCGGCACGAAGGCCTCTACCTGCATGATCTCGATGCCCGCCTAAACCGTCTCGCACAAGCGATCCAGAACACCTCGTCACAGGCAGCCGCAAAGACACTGCTTGCCCGCTACCAGAAAAACCATCCACAGGACGATGTGATGCTGATCGATGACCGTCGGGCAAACGCGCGGACCCCCGGGCTGTGGACGCGGTTTGCGCAACCTGCCCCCTTATCCATCGCGCACTGTGTACGCGCACAGGCCACCTGTCTGTCCATTTCGGGAAACGAGAACAAAGGCGGCGGCCTGGTGGCATGGCTTGCGCGCCCACTGAAGGCAAACCACATCCTGTTGTTGAGGCAGCCGATCTCGCTGTGGCCCCACCTGTCCGTCGTGTTCCATTTTGCGGCGCCTGGTACCCACATCTTTCTCTTGAACACCGCCCGCCATGTGATCTCACGGATTGTTCCCGCCGGAATCACGGCGCCAGCACCCCACGGTGCATCCGCAAATGATCCCCTGCTGCGCGCGCTGCAGCGCCATCCCGCACGCAGGGCCGGCATCTTCCAGGGGCGGGCGGGCACCCACCAGCGCTGGCGGCTGGGCGCCTATCACCGCGCCGCATAC
>JAJYHH010000033.1:0-2987 GCA_021784845.1 Pseudomonadota bacterium | reverse complement strand
GGCGCGCCATGACTCGCTCACCGGCCTGTACAATCGCGCGTGCTTCCATGACCTGGTCAAACAGCACATTGCACAGACGCCAGACGGGCCTCTGGCGGTCGCCATTCTGGACCTGGACGGTTTCAAGATAACCAATGACCAGTACGGCCATCACATCGGTGATCAGCTGCTGGCACAGATCGGCCAGCGCCTGCGCACACTCCTGCCACCGATGGCGGTGGCCGCCCGGTTGGGCGGCGACGAATTTGCGATCCTCCTTCGGACCGCAACGACGCGTGAGGACATAACGGATGTACTGAACACCATCCGCTGGGGTCTCGAACCGCCCTGCGCGATCACCGACCATGGCGCCGTGCATGTCACAGCCACAGTCGGCGTGGCCCTCTACCCGCTCGACGGCTCCGACGCCACCGACCTGATCCGGCGTGCCGCCCAGGCACTGCATGAAGCCAAGGGCCTTGGGCGCAACGGGCTGGGGTTCTTCCGTCCGGAGATCGAGCAACAGCTCATCGCGTCCCGGCAGATCCAGGACCGGTTCGCGCAAGACCTCGCCGGGCACCGCCTGACTCTGTATTTCCAGCCACAAGTCGATATCGCAAGCGGCCATGTCCGCAGCGTCGAGGCTCTGATCCGGTGGCCCCAGGCCGATGGGACGGTCTGGACACCCGACCGGTATTTCCCGGCGATCACCCCGAACGCGGAGCTTATGCGCGCTCTGGATCTGTTTGTGCTGAATGAGGCCCTGGCAACCGTGCGCAGCCTCGAACAGCACGGCTGCATCTTGCCCATCGCCGTAAACATCCACAGCCAGAACCTGCTGCATCCGGAATTTGCCCGATCCATGCGCGCCATTCTGACGGCGCACCCCCACCACGCGCGCCTGCTGGAAATCGAGGTCACCGAAAGCAGCCAATTGACGGATCTTGATGCAGCCAGTCACGCGCTCGCCGCATACCGGGCGCTGGGCGTGGCCGTCGCCCTCGATGACTTCGGTACCGGATATGCCTCGCTCAACTATTTGCAGAAATTGCCTTGTGACTACATCAAGATCGACCGGGCCTTTGTGCAGGGCATGACCGAGGACATACGCGACTTTGCGATCATCTCCGCTACAGCGGCTGCGGCGGCGGCACTTGGCATATCGACCGTCGCCGAAGGGGTGGAACAGGCGGTACAGGGGTTGCTGCTGCGCGATCTCGGTTGCCGTTATGCACAAGGCTACGCGGTGAGCAGGCCCGTGCCGCTGGCCGCTCTGCAGGTCTGGCTGACCACCTGGCGGGCGCCGGCCGCCTGGACGCGCCCCGACCGCTCCTTGGACCATGTCGCGCTGTGGCGGGCTCGCGCCGGCCACCGGTCGCTCGTCAAGACGCCGTACAAGGACACCGGAGAGGATGCCCCCGTGTGCCTGCCTCCGCCCGTCTGCGACTGCGCACTTGATGCGTGGCTCTCGGCACATGCCCCCCAGTCAGACCTTGCCAGCCTCCATGTGCGCATCCACACGGCGCTGATGCGTGTGTGTGCGACCACGTCTGCCGAAAAAAAGGCGGCGCTCGAAGAGCTTTGGACCGCGGAAACAAGACTGGACCTCATGCTGCTGGAGCTTCTCGACGCGCGCGAAGGGATCTCTGCCCACACGGCGTGAAGCACGCCGCGCGGTTCCCGGGGCTCACCAGGCAAGGCCGGGGCGGCACCAACTTGCCCGGCCACGGCCAGGACCTCGACTCAAGACAAAACGGGGGATGGATCTTTCGACTTGCCTGTCACGGCCGGTTCCGGCGGTTTCGCATTCCGGGCCTTCCGCTCAAGAAAAAGGGTCTAGGCGGACACCTAGACCCTTGCTGTCTGTGGCTGGGGGACGAGGATTCGAACCTCGGTTAACGGAGTCAGAGTCCGCTGTCCTACCACTAGACGATCCCCCAAGCGAACCTAGCGCTTCGAGTACTGCGGACGCTTGCGCGCCTTGTGGAGACCGACCTTCTTGCGCTCCACCTCGCGGGCATCCCGCGTCAGGAAACCGGCGCGGCGCAGCGATGAGCGGAGGGATTCGTCATAGGCAAGCAGTGCGCGCGCGATGCCATGAAGGACGGCGCCGGCCTGGCCGCTTGGTCCACCACCCCGCACGTTGACCTGCACATCGAAACGGTCCGTGGTTTCAGTCACGGCAAACGGCTGCCGCACCAAGGTCCGCGCCGTCTCGCGCCCGAAATACTCGTCGACAGGGCGATTGTTGACCAAAAAATTGCCTTTGCCTCTGCTGAGATAGACTCGCGCATTGGCGGATTTGCGGCGTCCTGTACCGTAATGCTTGGCTTCGGCCATAATTCCTTGCGCCCTCTTTAAAGTTCCAACGGCTTCGGTTGCTGGGCCGCATGCTCGTGCTGGCCACCCGCATAGATCTTCAGCTTACGCAGCATCTGCCGGCCCAGCGGACCTTTCGGCAGCATACCCCGTACCGCGGTTTCCAGAACACGTTCCGGCGCACGACCCTTCAATTCGGTAAATGTGTAGGTCTTCAGACCACTCTGATACCCGGAGTAGTGGTGATAGAGCTTATGTTCCGCCTTGCGCCCGGTCACCTGCACCTTTTCGGCGTGGATGACCACGATGTAATCGCCCGTGTCCACATGTGGCGTAAATTCAGGCTTGTGCTTGCCGCGCAGACGCCGGGCTATCTCGCTGGCGAGGCGCCCAAGCACCTTATTTGAGGCATCGACCACATACCAGTCGCGCCGAACAGTTTCCGATTTGGCCGAGAACGTCGTCATGAGGGTTCCGAGGCATGAATTACGAAGGGCCGAATAGTACGGATGACAGACGGCGCTGTCAACGGCTCTCCGGTAAGTCAGTATTTTCCAATCCATAAATGAGTCTGAAGAGTGGGAGTAAGAGGCCACCCTCAGCCGGATTTGAGATCCTGTTCGCGTATGGTGTGAAACAGCTTCTGGCGGGCTTTTTGAAGACGGTCCGCCGCCTGGTTGTCGCTTAGG
>JAJYHH010000077.1 GCA_021784845.1 Pseudomonadota bacterium | reverse complement strand
CCCACAGACCCGAAGGTCGATCAATCCATAAAGAGCGAACTGACGGAATCTTCGTCCGCAATGCGCCTTATGGTTTCCGCCAGCAGCTCGGCTACGCTCAGCTGCCGGATCTTGCTGCAGGCCCGCGCCTGCTCGTTCAATGGAATGGTGTCGGTCACGACGAGCTCGTCGAGCACCGAGTCGCGGATCCGCTCCACCGCCCGCCCGGACAGCACGGGGTGGGTGCAGTAGGCGACCACTTTCCGCGCACCGTTCGCCTTCAAGGCGGCGGCCGCCTCACACAACGTGTTGGCGGTGTCGACGAGATCGTCCATGAGGATGCAGGAACGCCCCTCGACTTCGCCAATGATATGCATGACCTTCGCCTCATTCGGGCGAGGGCGCCTTTTGTCGATGATGGCAAGGCCCGCTTCCAGATGCTTGGCAAGCGCACGCGCCCGCACGACACCGCCCACATCCGGCGAGACCACCAGCAGGTTCTCGGGCAGGTGACGCCAGATATCACCGAGCAGAACCGGCCCTGCATAAATGTTGTCCGTCGGAATGCTGAAAAATCCCTGGATCTGGTCGGCGTGAAGATCCATGGTCAGAACCCGGTGGGCACCGGCGCCGCTCACCATGTCGGCAACCAGCTTGGCGGCGATCGCCACCCGCGCCGTGCGCGGCCGGCGATCCTGACGCGCATAACCATAATACGGGATGACCGCCGTGATGCGGCGGGCCGACGACCGCTTGACGGCATCGATCAGAATGAGCAACTCCATCAGATTGTCGTTGCTCGGCGCGCACGTCGGCTGCAGCAGAAAAACGTCCCGCCCACGGACGTTCTCCATGATCTCGACCGAAATCTCGCCGTCGCTGAAGCGCCCCACGTGCGCCTTGCCAAGCGGAATACCCAGATGCCGGACCACAGACTCGGCGAGCGCCGGGTTCGCGTTGCCAGTGAATACCATCACGTTATCTGCCGGCACGGCTACCTCGTCCCTCTCGGAAAGCGCCCCACGGCGCAGAATGTGGCTGGGGTGCCAGGATTCGAACCTGGGAATGCCGGAATCAAAATCCGGTGCCTTACCGCTTGGCGACACCCCAATAGAGCAGCAGCCTTACCCAAGGTACGCATGCACCGGATGGCGATTCAACCCGCGGGCCAGCGCACAGCGATGTCCCGGCGGACACTCGGCCACGATCTGCCGGCCCTGTTCGGGATCGGCCACCTCCAGGAACACGCAGGCCCCGGATCCCGTCATGCGCACGGCCCCGTACTGACTGAGCCACTGCCAGGCGCGATCGACTTCAGGATGGCGGCGGCGCACGATGGCGGCAAGATCGTTTCGTCCCAGCCCCGCGCGAAAGTCGCGTATTGTGATAGGCGGCGCAAGCCCTGTCAAATCAAGCGCGGCAAAGACCTCCCGGGTCAAAACCGTCACCGGCGGGGCGACGACGACATACCAGGGTTCCGGCAAGTCGATCGGCGCGAGCTCTTCGCCGACCCCTTCTGCCCACGCGGCATGGCCGGACACGAAGACCGGGACATCAGCACCCAGCGCAAGCCCAAGACGCGCAAGCTGCTGACGGGGCATGTGGACGCCCCACAGGTGGTTTAAAGCAAGCAGCGTGGTGGCGGCATCCGAGCTCCCCCCGCCGATACCACCGCCGATGGGCAACCGCTTGGTCAGCCTGATCCGCACTCCCCGCGAGACGCCCGCTGTCTGCTGCAGCAGGCGGGCCGCCCGCACGGTGAGATCCTGCGCACCATCGACACCGGCCACATCCTGCGCGCGATCGATGACGCCGTCATGAGTCACCGTGAATTCGAGATCGTCCTGCCAGTCAATGAACTGGAACACCGTCTGCAAGAGATGGTAGCCGTCCGCCCGCCGTCCGGTGACATGCAAAAACAGGTTGAGTTTGGCCGGCGCCGGCCATATGTGTGGACTATTCACGTGCTCCCCGGGACCAGCGGCTGATATGCATGCGGATATACAGGGTGGGCGCGCCATGGCCCGCGGCGCGGCGCAGATCCACCCGCACCGGCAAAAGCCCAAGCGCGGTCTGCCGGTAACGCGGATAGGTGACAACCCATCCCGCCTGCCGGAGGTGACGCAGCAGGCCCGCACGATCCAGCGCATAGGTGTAGCCGCCGCCCGGGCGGGGCTCGCCCAGAACCCAGTAGCGCAGACCGCCTACGGGCAGATGCCAGCCGGTCAGGCGGGCAAGCAGACGACCGGCGTCGGCCGCCCGGCGGCTGCCCCTGCCGGTTGCCAGCACGGCACCCGCGCGGTCGGCGCGCAAGCGGAACACGAGCCCCCCGAGCGGTCCGTAACCGGCCATTTCCATGGCCGCCCCCCGCTCTTGCCAGTGCAGATGGAGGCTGCCACCGTGACCCCGCGCGCGCACGGCCACGGCAGCCCGCAGCGCATAGCGGCGCACCGCCGCAAGGTGTCGCAGATGCGCGCGCCAGATGGCCTGCGGATGCGCAACGGGGGCAGCCGGCGGCAGGGTGGCGCATCCGGCCAGCAACGCCACACAGCCCGCAAGCAGCCAGCGTTTCACGAAACGTGCCTCGCCAGCGCACGCTGCAGATGCACATTATGGGGATGGGCACGCGCCGCCTGATGCCATAGCGCGCGCGCCGCGTCATGATCGCCCACCGCCCACAGGGCCCGGCCCAGGTGCGCCGCCACCGTGCCGTCATGGGACAGCTGGTAGGCGTGATGCAGATAGGGTAACGCCAGAGACGGCTGACCCAACATGAAGTAAGCCCAGCCCACGCTGTCCAGGATATAGGGGTTGCCCGGATCCAGCGACAGGGCCTTGCGCACCAGCGCAAGGCCCTGCTGTCTGTGCCGCTTGTGGGACACCAGCGTGTAGCCGAGCGCATTCAGGACCATCGGGTTATCAGGCCGGCGGACGAGCAGGCCGCGCAGATCCGCAATCGCCGCAGACACATGATGGAGCCGCTCCTCGTCGAGCGCGCGCGCATAGAGCAGGGCGCCGGTATGCTGGACGCGCGCCAGCGCCTGGTTCAACACCGCGATGGCATCGGCATAGCGGTGCAGCCGCCCGAGCACCCGGTCGCGCGCCAGCGCAAGCGTGATCACCTGGTCGTCATCGCCGGCCGTCAGGCGCGCCAGTTGCGCCAGACTCGCCTGTGGCCGGTGCTGATAGAAGGGCAGCAGGGCCAGACGCACCTGCGCGGCAAACTGGTACGGGGCCCCGACACCGCGGTACCAGCGCGCCGCCGCCCGGTAGCGATGGGCGCGCTCGGCGATCTCGCCCAGATAGAGCCGCGCATGCGCATTCCCGGGCGCCAGGGTAATCACACGCTTGAGATCGGCGTGAGCCAGAAGAAGATCACCGGTTTTGAGTGCCACGAGACTCGTGGCGTAGAGCACCTGCGGATCATTCGGTGTCGCCTCGGCGATCACCTCGAACTGCGCCAGCGCCTTGCGCCAGTACTGCAGCGACACCAGCCGTCGGGCGTAATCGAGACGCAGCCGTGTCGCATCCGCATTGGCAGCCAGAAACTGCTTGCTGAAGGCGAGCGAAAGCCGGGGGTCATGGGTCCACAGGATGCGCGCCTTGAGGACCGCTGCATCCTCCCAGTGCGGCTTCAGGACCAGCGCCTGATCCACGGCGCGCCCGGCCAGACCGAGATGGCCACGGCGGCGGGCCAGATCGGCGAGCACATAACGGCCAACCGGGTCACGGGGATATTTGCCGGTGACGACCTGCATCACCGTCAGCACGCTCCTGTCTGGCGCCTGCCGCCACAGCAAGGCCGCGATCTGTTCGAAGGCAAACGCCCGGCCGCCCCCGCCTGCTTCGCTGGTGACACGGGCAAGCGCCTGTTCAAAATGTTGTTCGGCCCGCGCCACCAGGCCCTGACCGACCTCGGCGTCGCCCAGCGCCTCGAGGGCACTGGCGCTTTGCGGATCGGCCTGCCGCCACAGGCGCGCCAGCCGCTCGCCTTCGCGGTAATGATGCGCATACAGGGCAAGCAAAGCAGAGCGGCGGGCGAGGTTTTTATCGCCACTTTCCTGGGCCGCCTTGCCGAAGGCCGCGGCCGCCACCCCAAGGCGTCCCTGCTGTCCGGCCATATCGCCGACCAGCACGTGATACAGAAGGTGCGCGCGCACAGAGGTCCGCGCGACAGGTGGCGTAACAGGCGGCGGCGTCACGCGGACCGGCGTCCCCGCGCAGCCCGCCAGGGCTGCCACCATCATCCAGGCCAGAAACCGCAGGCGGCGCATTTTTATGGAGCTCCGGTCGACCCACTCGGCTGCAGCCGCGCGGGCGTCTATGCTGTTAACGATAATGGGAGGCTCCCTCATGAATCTGGTCGTACTGCCTGTCGTCGCCGCGCTCGTGCTGCTGTTTGGGCTGCGCTACCTTGGCCGCCTCGTGGCCGCGGTACTGGGCGATGCTGAGTATAATACAGGCGGCACAGTCAAGGCATCTTGGTCGCAGACCACCCTCTCGCTCGCCAGTCGCCTGGGCACGCTCGGTACGCCGCTTGCGCTGGCCGGGACCGTGTTTGCCATCCGCTATGGCTGGGCCCCGGTGTTTCTGTGGATTCTCCTGACCAGCACCACAGTCGGCGCCCTGATGCTCGTGGCGCGGTCGCGCCCGGCGGCACCGCGCGCGGGGAGTCTGTTTGTCGACCGCGGCTACCAGCTCTTCACGGCGGCGGTGCTGGCCCTGCTCTGGGCCGGTCTGGCGGCGGCCCACCCCGCCGCACTCTTTGGTTTTGCCATGCTCTATGTGCTGGCCAAACCCGTAAACAGCTGGCTGACCAAAGGACCTCTCGAACAGGCCATCGGCGTCTTGGGCCTCCTCGCCGTCGCCCTGTCATCCGCGGTGGCCGGCCGGCTCCTGCCGTTTGCCATCCAGGGGCCCATACGCGGATCACTTGGCCCCTGGCATCTGACGGTCGACTCCGGCGCGCTCGTCTTTTACGCCCTCTTTTGCGTCCTCTGGCTCAGACGCACCCGTCAGCGCACCCTGACGCCCGACCCGCCCACTGGCACGGTCGGCGTCCTGGTCCTGATCCTGGCGGCCGTCGGCGCGCTGGCGGGCGCCGCCATCCTTCACCCCGCGATCGTCGTGCCGCGGCTGCCCCCGCATGGCATGGGTGCTGCCCTCCCCCTGCTTGCCACCGCCCTGCCGTTTGGCGCCGCATGGGCACCCTTGAGCCGCGACCGTCTGGACACACCGTCACTGGCGGCGCGCTACGGCCTGTCCATCGCCGAAGGAGCGGCCGCCGTCCTGGTTCTCCTCGGCGCCCTCAGCGCCTGGCCCGATCGGGCGGCCTGGCACCAGTTCTACGCCAGCAATCCCGGGCCCGTGGCGCTGCTTGGCAGCGCGGCCCAAGGTCTCGGGGGGCTTGGGCAGGCGCTCGGGTTGACGGTCGTGCGGCCGCTGTTCGTCACAAGCCTTTTACTGCTCATCGCAAGCGCCTTCGAAAGTTTGCAGTACCGGCTGGGGCAGAGCCTGCTGACGGTGCCCGCGGCACGCGGCGGCCGCCCTCTCGTCTGGACGGCTTTGGGCGGGGCAGGGCTTTGGCTCATTTTGCACACCGGCATGACGGATCTCGTCGTCGGCGCCCTGCTCGGCCTGGGCGGAGTAGGGGCTTTGACTTCGCGCAGCCATCAACTTCCGCCGATTGTGGTATCCTTGAGCCTCGTTTTGCTGGTGCCGATTGATATCGCCTTGGGGCTCATCGGTTGGGGTGGGCCGCTTTACTCGCCGACGGCGGCTGGCGTGGCAATCGTCTTCATGATCGAAGCCGCCTGGATAATCTGGCTGTGGCGAACCGGGTCCCGATTCACAGACTATGCATCTCGTCGCCTTCGGAATTAACCACAAGACCGCGCCGCTCACCCTGCGGGAACGGGCCGCATTCGACCCGCAGACCCTGCCCGAGGCCCTGCAGGATGTCGCGCACCATGGCGCCGGCGAGGCGACCATCCTGTCGACCTGCAATCGAACCGAAATCTACTGCCGCATCGAACATGAATCACCCGATCATCTGATCGACTGGCTGTGCGACTACCGCAGCCTGCAAAACCGCCTGTTGCGCCCCCACCTCTACATCCACGCCGGACGCGCAGCGGTGCAGCACGCGTTCCGCGTCGCATCCGGCCTCGATTCACTGGTCCTCGGCGAGCCCCAGATCCTCGGGCAGATGAAAAACGCGTTTGCGGCCGCCCGCCGGGCCGGCACCACGGGCAAGATGCTAAACCGCCTGTTCGAGCGCACGTTCTCGGTGGCCAAGCAGGTACGCACTGACACGGCGATCGGCGCAAACCCCGTTTCGGTGGCATTCGCGGCGGTGAGCCTTGCCCGTCGCATCTTCAACGATCTCGCGCAGCAGACGGTCATGCTGATTGGCGCCGGCGAAATGATCGAGCTGGTCGCCCGCCACCTGAAAGAGCAGGGCATCACGCGTCTGGTCGTTGCCAACCGCACCCGCGAACGGGCCGATGCGCTCGCCGAGGTCTATGGCGGGCACGGCATCTCGCTTACCGAGGTGCCAGAGCTTCTGGCGAGCGCCGATATCGTCATCTCCTGCACCGCGAGCCTGCTGCCCATCCTCGGCAAGGGCGCCGTCGAGCGGGCCATCAAAATGCGCAGACACCGGCCGATGTTCCTCGTCGACCTGGCCGTACCCCGCGACATCGAGCCCGAAGTCGGCAACCTGAACGATGTGTATCTCTACACCATCGATGAGCTGAAAGGGGTCATCGAGGAGAACATGCAGTCGCGGCAGGAAGCGGCCCGCGACGCGGAAGTGATCATCGACGGGGAGGTCGTCGAATTCATGCGCTGGATCCGGTCGCTGGATTCGGTGCCGACCATCCGCGCCTTGCGCACGGTCACCGAGTCGATCCGTGATGCGGAACTCAACCGGGCACAGAGAGCCCTCGAGCGCGGCGAACAGCCAGCCGATGTCCTGCTGCGCTTTGCCCACAATCTGACCAATAAATTCACACACACCCCGAGTACGGCATTGCGTGCCGCCGATGCGGCCGGGGATGTCGATCTGCTGGCCGCAGCCCGCCTGTTGTTCCGGCTCGACGAGAAACCCTGACCATGCACCCTTCGATCGCCACCAAACTGGACCACCTCGTCGTCCGGTTTGAGGAAACCACAGCCGAACTCTCGGACCCCGCCGTCACCCGCGATCAGGAGCGGTTCCGGCGGCTGTCGCGCGAGCGCGCCGAACTGAGTCCGGTGGTCGAACGGTTCCAGCAATGGCGGCATACCGTGAGCGAACTGGCGGCGACGCAATCCCTGCTGGAGGATGCCGATCCCGTCGTGCGCGCCATGGCCGGCGACGAAATCGCCCGCCTGCGCACACTGCAGGAGGAGCATGAGACGCAGCTGCAGCGGCTGCTGCTGCCGCGCGACCCCAACGACGAGCGCAACATCTTTCTGGAAATCCGCGCCGGTACCGGCGGCGACGAGGCAGCGCTCTTTGCCGGCGATCTCTATCGCATGTATGCCGGTTACGCGGCACGACACGGCTGGCAGATGGAGATCATGCACGCAAGCCCGGGGGAGCACGGTGGTTACAAGGAGATCATCGTCCGTGTCGCCGGACGCGGCGTCTACTCGCATCTGAAGTTCGAGTCGGGCGGCCACCGGGTGCAGCGCGTGCCCACCACCGAGGCGCAGGGGCGCATTCACACATCGGCCTGTACGGTGGCGGTCATGCCGGAAATCGAAGAACGCGAGATCGCAATCAATCCCGCCGACCTGAAGATCGACACCTTCCGCGCCTCGGGTGCGGGCGGCCAGCATGTGAACAAGACCGACTCGGCGATCCGCATAACGCATCTCCCTTCGGGTCTGGTCGTCGAATGCCAGGAGGAGCGCTCGCAGCACAAAAACCGGGCGCGGGCGCTGTCCATCCTCGCCTCCCGCCTGCAGGAACGGGAGGCCCGCGCCAAGCAGGAACAGGAGGCGGCAACCCGCCGCAAACTGGTCGGCAGCGGGGACCGTTCGGAACGCATACGCACGTACAATTTCCCCCAGGGACGCATCACGGATCACCGCATCAATCTGACTCTCTACCGGCTCGAGCGCGCGCTGGAGGGGGACCTGGATGAATTGCTCGACGCCCTGATCGCCGAAGACCAGGCCGAACAGCTGGCACTCCTCGGCCAGGAATGAAGCCGGTCCAGACGATTCTGAGCGAGGCCTGCGCGCACTGGCCGCCGGGAACCGAACGCGAGCGTATCCAGCCCGAAATCTGGCAGCTCGCCTGTCATGTCCTGCAATGGCCCCTGGCAAAACTCCTCGCCCAGGGCGCAAGCCCCGCCGACGACCAGACCGTCGCGCGCCTTCAGGAGCTGGTCAGGCGCCGCGCGGCGGGTGAACCCCTGGCCTACCTCACGGGCGAGACGGAGTTCTGGTCTTTGCCCCTTTGGGTGTCACCGGCGGTGCTCGTGCCACGGCCCGAAACAGAGATCCTGGTCGAACAGGCGCTGGCGTGGATACCCGCAGGCACTGCGGTGCGCGTCCTCGATCTCGGCACGGGCAGCGGCGCCATCGCCCTGGCGCTCCAGCACGAACGGCCGGACGCGGCAATCGTCGCAATCGACCGTTCGGGCGCAGCACTGGCCATCGCCCGCCGCAACGCGCGCCGCCACGGCCTACCCGTGACCTTCCTGCAGGGCCATTGGGGCACGGCCATCGCGAGCGGCTCGGTCCATTTCGTGGTGAGCAACCCGCCCTACGTCGAAGAAGGCGATCCGGTCCTGGGCGAGGCGGGTCTGCGCCACGAGCCGCGCCAGGCCCTGGAGGGCGGACCGGATGGACTGCGCGATCTGCGCGCCGTGATCGCGGAATCGGCGCGCGTGCTCGCCCCAGGGGGCCGGCTGCTCGTCGAACACGGCAATCGCCAGGGTGCCGCCGTACGGGCGCTGTTGGCCCAGGCGGGCTTTGGCGATGTCGCCACAAAGAGGGATTATGCAGGCTGGGAACGAATCAGCGCAGGTCTGCGCCATGGATGACCGGGAGCTTTTGTATCACAGCGCCCACATCCTGCTGCCGCAGATGGGTATAGAGGGCGTCGAGCGCGTGCGCGGTGCGCATGTCCTGGTCATCGGCGCAGGCGGTCTTGGCAGCGTGGTGGCCACCTACCTTGCGCGCAGCGGCATCGGCCGCCTGACGCTTGCCGACAACGACACCGTCAGCGCCTCCAATCTGCCCCGGCAGATCCTCTACACGCCGGAAGACATCGGTACACCGAAGGTGGTGGCGGCGGCTGGCGCCCTGGCGCGCTGCGCGCCCGGAGAGATCGCAGTCCACGGTGAGCGTCTGGCCGGCCAGGCGCTGGTGCAGGCGGTGAGACACGCCGATCTCGTCTGCGACGCATCGGACAACTTCGCGACACGTTTTGCGGTGAACGCAGCCTGTGTCCGGGAAGGGGTGCCCCTTGTGTCCGCCGCGGTGATCCGCTTCGAGGGGCAGCTGCTGGTGGTAGACCCCGGGACACCGCAGGCCGGGTGCTACCGCTGCCTCTACGGCGACGACTTTTCCGCCGACGAGGAGCGATGTGCCGAACGGGGGGTCTTCGCGCCCGCCGCCGGCGTCATGGGCAGCCTGCAGGCGCTTGCGGCACTGAAGATGATCGCCGGCATCGAGGAGCCGCTCGCCCGGGCCCTGCTCGTATTCGATGGTCTGGCCCAGGCAAGCCACACCATCGGCCGCAAGCGGGATCCGGACTGTCCGGTCTGCGGGTCTGCCGCAGCCTAGCGCACCCCGCCTCAGGGCACGGGCGGCCCGTCGAAGAAGGCCGCGCGCAGGACCTGCCACTGCTCTTCCCAGTTGTCGAGCGGAGATTGCCGGAAGCGCCCGCGCACGGCCTGCGCCACCCGCCCGTCCACGCAGGCAAGCAGCAGCTGTGCGCAGACCGCTGGCGCCGGCGCCCCGGCGCGCAGCGGACTGTCGCGCAGGACCTGCCGCAGATGCGTCTCGAAACGCTCGTAGATTTGCGCAAGACGCTCCCGCAGACGGTCGGCTTCGCCGGCCAGCGCCGCCCCCTGCAGCAGGTAGGCAAGCCCGTGATTCCTGTCGGCAAAGACAAGCCACAGGGTCAGCATCTGCTTTAGTCGCGACTCGGCTGCCTGCTGCTCCTCGCAGATGCGGTTCATGCGGCTAAAGATCGTCTCCTCGACAAAGCCAAAAAGCGCGTCATACATGCGCGCCTTGCTCGGGAAATGGCGGTACAGCGCAGCCTCGGAGACACCGACGGCGCGCGCGAGCGCCGCGGTCGTGACAGGCGCGCCCGGCGCCTCCTCGAGCTGCTGCGCAAGGGCCTGAAGAATGTCCTGGCGACGCTCGCCCCGTCGTGGCCGCGGCATGCCCTACATCTCGCGCGTGGCGGCCACCACGCGCCCGTCTGCGCCGAGCTCCACCCGAAAGCGCCCCCAGCAGCGCACACGCCCCGCCACGCAGCCGGCCCCTCCGGTCAGAATCTCGTCGAAGCTGACGGCACAACGCACCATCCCGGGCGCCTCGTCTTGGACGTCGATCCGCAGGCTGTCGTTGTCCGGCCAGCCGTTTTGCGTGCACAACACCGCGATATCGGGCGTATGGGCGAAGTAGTCGTGAAGGGCTGTCTTCATGGCTGTCTCTCAGGGGCCTATCAGGGTCCCGACGCCGGCGTCCGTCAGCACCTCGAGCAGCACCGCGTGTTCGACACGCCCGTCGACGATGTGCGCGGCGCCCGCGCCGCGCGCCACGGCCTCGAGCGCACAGCGCACCTTCGGCAACATGCCGCCGCTGATGACGCCTTCGCGGATCAGCCTTTCGGCCGACTCGCTTGTCATTTGGGCAATGAGCTGGCCCTGGACATCGAGCACGCCGGCGGTATTGGTCAGCAAGAGGAGCTTTTCGGCGCGCAGGGTCGAGGCCAGGTGGCCCGCCACCAGATCGGCATTGATGTTGTAGGTGGCCCCGTCTTCGCCTATGCCGATGGGTGCAATCACCGGGATGAAGTCACCCGTATCGAGAAGGCTGACCAGTTCGGCGTCGATCTCCGTCACCTCGCCGACATGCCCGATGTCGATAATCTCGCTCGGCAAGCCCGTGGGATCGGCCCGCAGCGCCAGCTTGCGCGCCTTGATCATCGCGCCATCCTTGCCCGAAAGCCCGACGGCCCGGCCGCCCTGTTGATTGATGAGATGCACGATCTCCTTGTTGACGAGGCCGCCCAGAACCATCTCGACGATATCCATGGTTTCCTGGTCGGTGACGCGCATCCCCTGCACGAAACGGCTCTCCTTGCCCACGCGCGCAAGCAGCTGCCCGATCTGCGGACCGCCACCGTGGACCACCACCGGGTTCATGCCAACGAGCTTCATGAGCACGATATCGCGCGCGAAGCCTTCCTTCAGATGCGGCTCGACCATGGCGTTGCCGCCGTATTTGACGACGAAGGTCTTGCCACGGAATTTGCGGATATAAGGGAGCGCCTCGATCAGCAGACCGACGGATTGGGGTACGGACGACACACAAGCCTCCTCACGTGGTCACTTAAGGTACCGCATTCGGCTACCGAAGTCAGCCGGGCGCCACACCCCCCGCCCGGACATCCCCTGCCAGTCCCGCAAACAAAAACACCCTACCAGCGTCGCCCGCTCGTAGGGTGGATATGGTTTCGGCCCCCGCATCCGCAGGGGCCGCACGGCCTTTCAGGATACCGCGATCTTTTTCGGCTTCACTTCCTCGGCCTTAGGCAAAACCAACTCAAGGACACCGTCTTTGTAGTTGGCCATGACTTTCTTCTCGTCGATCTGCTGACCGAGCCGGACACTGCGCGACATCTTTCCGTAGTAGCGCTCCTCACGGATCATATGGTCGGTTTCCTCTTGCTCTTCCTTCCTGAGCTCGCCGGTCACGGTCAAAACGCCGTCGGCCAGCGTGATGTCGATGTCATCACGGCTTACGCCTGGCATATCCAGCCGGATGACATAGTCATTGTCGCGCTCGGCCACATCCATCGCCGGCACGGTACGCGAGGGTGCCGCACCCAGATCCCGACGGAACGGCCGGAAAAAACCCTCGAACAGATTGTCGATGTCGTCGTTGACCAATGTCCAGTTCGAAGGGGTCTGCATCAAGGCTGTCATAACGTCACCTCCTGAGTTTGTACCGGTACCAGTCCTGCTCACCGGTGCCCACTATTTGGGGTCGCACAGCGGCTTTTCAAGTCCCATGCAGCCACAACCATAGAAACGACAAACCGGTACTGCGCGGTGCGGTGCGCCCGGCCGCAGGGGCCTTCGTAGGCGGCGAACCGACGGCGATTCCTGGGGGTTTGCGCCGCCCCGATCACAGGATGTAGCGTGCCAGATCCTCGTTGCCGGCCACCTGCGCGAGATTGGCATCGACATAGGCTGCGTCGACGAGCACATGCGCACCCGGGCGATCCGGGGCCTCATAGGAAATGGCCTCCAGCAGCCGCTCCATCAGTGTGTGCAGGCGCCTGGCGCCAATGTTTTCAGTGGTTTCGTTTACCTGGAAGGCGAGCTCCGCCAGACGGCGCACGCCGTCACCGGCAAACTCGATGCGCACGCCTTCGGTGGCAAGCAATGCGGCGTACTGTTCTGTCAGCGATGCGCGGGTGTCCTTCAGGATGCGCTCGAAATCGTCTGCCGTGAGCGCGTCGAGCTCAACACGGATGGGAAGCCGCCCCTGCAGTTCCGGGATGAGATCCGAGGGCCGCGCCAGATGAAAAGCGCCCGAGGCGATGAAAAGGATGTGGTCGGTGCGCACGGCGCCGTACTTGGTCGAGACGGTGGATCCTTCGACGAGCGGGAGCAGATCCCGCTGCACCCCTTCGCGCGACACCTGCGCGCCTTGCGTCTCGGCGCGCCCGACGATCTTGTCGATTTCATCGATAAAGACGATGCCGTGCTGCTCGGCGCGGCTGATCGCCCGCGCCTTCAGGTCATCATCGTTGATAAGACGCGCGGCTTCGTCCTCGACCAGCAGCTTCAAGGCATCGCGCACGCGCACCTTGCGGGTCCGGGCGTGGCGTCCGCCAAGGTTCTGGAACATGCCCTGCAGCTGGCTTGTCATCTCCTCCATGCCAGGCGGCGCGAAAATCTCGACGCCGCCGGGTGCCTGGCGCAGTTCGATTTCGATCTCCTTGTCGTCGAGCTCCCCGTTGCGCAGCCGCTGGCGAAAACGCGGGCGCGCCGCTCCCTCTTCGGGCTCGGCGGGTGCGCCGACTGTGTAGGCGCCATCGTGGCGGGGCGGCACCAGCGCATCGAGGACACGATCCTCGGCGGCCCGCTCGGCCTGCGCGCGAACCCTTTCCATTTCATCGGCGCGCATCATCTTGACGGCGATATCGGCGAGATCGCGAATGATGGAATCGACATCGCGCCCGACATAACCGACCTCGGTGAATTTCGTGGCTTCGACCTTGAGAAAAGGCGCATGCGCAAGTTTGGCAAGACGCCGGGCGATCTCCGTCTTGCCGCAACCCGTAGGTCCGATCATCAGGATGTTCTTTGGGGTGATTTCCGTGCGCAGACTCTCATCTGGCACCTGCGTGCGGCGCCACCGGTTGCGCAGCGCAATGGCGACGGCGCGCTTGGCTGCCGCCTGCCCGACGATATGTTTGTCGAGTTCCTGCGCGATCTCGCGGGGGGTCATTTCCGGCATCGGTCAGCTAAGCTCTTCAATGGTCAGATTGTGGTTTGTGTACAGGCAGATGTCGCCTGCAATGTGCAGCGATCGCTCGACGATCTCGCGCGCCGACAGGGTGGTGTTGGCCATCAGGGCCCGTGCCGCCGCCTGGGCGTACGGACCGCCGGAACCGATGGCGATGAGTCCATCCTCCGGTTCTATGACGTCGCCGTTGCCGGTCAGGATGAGTGAGGCGGCACTGTCGGCGACGGCAAGCAGCGCCTCGAGTCTGCGCAGCATGCGATCCGTGCGCCAGTCCTTGGCGAGCTCGACGGCGGCGCGCGTCAGATGGCCCTGGTGCTTCTCGAGCTTGGCCTCGAAGCGCTCAAACAGGGTAAAGGCGTCCGCCGTGCCGCCGGCAAAACCGGCAAGGATTTTGTCCTTGTACAGGCGCCGGACCTTGCGCGCATTGCCCTTCATGATGGTCTGGCCCATGGTCACCTGCCCGTCGGCGCCCAGCACCACCGAAGATCCGCGCCGGACGGCAAGGACCGTCGTGCCGTGAAATTGTTCCACCGCGCCTCCTGACTTGCGTTGAACCCTTTATGTGGAGGCGCCCGTAGCGAAAGGCAAGAGCGGACGTCAGCGATAGGCCCACGGTGCATCGGTGGCGCGCCGCCCGGCGTTCTGTCGGCGATCCTGGGCGGGCCAGCGGATAAGATCGCGGCGCTCGTTGACCAGCCGGCGGTGCCTGCGCCGGCGCTCGACGCCCACATAGCCTGCCGTCCTGACCACAGCCGGGGCAGGTGCCCTCTGCGGTTTTTGTCTTTTTTTCCAGAACATGACCTCTCCCCGCGCAATCTCCGGGAAATACGCTAGCATAAGCGCCAAACCCGCTTCAAATAGGAGTCAGCCGCCACCTGCGCGACGCTTCGCGCGGGCACGCGGATGGGCTGCGTCGTAAACCCGCGCAAGCTGCTGGAAATCCAGATGCGTATAGATCTGCGTGGTGGACAGATTGGCATGGCCCAACAGCTCCTGGACAGCCCGCAGATTGCCACTCGACTGCAGGATGTGGCTGGCAAAGGAGTGGCGCAGCCTGTGCGGGTACAGGCGGCCTTCGACGCCGCAGCGCAGGCCCAGCAGGGCCAGCCGCTTTTGCACCGCGCGCGCGCTTAAGGGTCCCCCTTTCCGGGTGGTAAAGACCGTGGCCGCAGCCCCGCCCGGGCGGCTCGACAACCAGGCGGCCAGTGCAGCGGCCGCTTCTGCCCCAAGCGGCACGACACGGTCCTTGGCGCCCTTGCCGCGCACCCGCACAAGCCCCTCTGCGAGATCGAGTTCCGTAAGCCGCAGGCCGGTCAATTCGGCCAGCCGCAGGCCGGCGCCATAGAAGAGCTCGGCAATCGCCCGGTCACGAATGTCCCACCAGGTCGAAGGCGCCGCCGCAAACAGGGCCTGCACCTGATCGACCGGCAGATCGCTTGGCAGGCGCCGGTCACCCTTGGGTGCCCGGATGCCGCGAAAGGGATTGGGGTCGAGCCGGAGATCCCGGTAAAAAGCGCGGGCCGCGGCCAGATACTGGGCGACGCTGCGGGCACTCAGACGCTGGCGGTTCAACGTCGCCACGAAGCGGCGCGCCTGATCGGCCCCCATCTGCTCAGGCACAAGCGCCAGCGAGCGCGCAAATGCGGCCAGCGCCTCGATGTCACGGCCATAGGCGGCAATGGTTCTTGCGGAATAGCGGCGCTCAAACTGCAGGCGCGCAAGCCACGCGGCTTGCGCCTGCGTCCAGGCGTCAGGCCCCATTGAGCTGGCGCGCGCAGGCCCGCAGAAAAAGCGCGCCGATGCGGTCGAGATAGGTCGTGCCGATACCTACGGGAAAGCGCTGCTCATCGCGGCTGGCGAAGAGCACAAAGCCGCAGCGCACGGGATCGCGCAGGGGAACGAGGGCCATGGAGCGCATCTGGGCCTCATCGGCGCCCAGCAGCTCGCGCAGATCGCCGAGCAAACCCACGGGTCCGCACAGCGAGCGCTCCCCGCTCAAGGCGAGCGCCTGGCGCAGCCTGGGGTCATCCGGGGGCACGAATTCGGCGCGGCCACCGAGCGATCCGCCTTCGACGCCCAGACTGATCACCACCCGATCCAGACCGAGCTCATGGCGCCCGAGATCGTACAGGCTGCCCAAAACGTCATCCAGGGACGCGGCGTCAATCAGGGAAACCGCCAGCCGGTGCAGCTTTTCTCCCAGCGCGTCGTTGTCGCGCGCAACCGCCACGAAGTTCTGCCACTCGCGATCCTTGACCGCAAGCCGCGCCCGCAGGACCTCTACCTGGCGTTCGATCAGCGAGATGGCCCCGCCCTTGCCCGCGTGCGGGATGTCCAGAACCTCGAGCAGATCGGCGCGGCGGCGGAAATAATCCCGGTTCTCGGTCAGATAGCGGGCAACCGCCTCCTCCCAAGACAATTCCTCATTCGGTAGTTTGGTCACGCCATCCATACAAGTCGACCAGCCCCTCGAAGACATGTTCCGCGGGTCCCTCCATCCAGACCGGGCCCTGACCGTCCCAGTGCACGATCAGCTGGCCACCTGGCAGATCCACCACGACCCGCTCATCCAGCAGCTGCCGCAGCCGCCCGGCCGCAACCGCCGCACACGCACCGCTGCCACAAGCCAGCGTTTCGCCGGCACCGCGCTCGTAGACGCGGACACGCACATGACCACGATCCACGATCTGCATGAACCCGGCATTGACGCCCCGCGGAAACCAGGGGTGGCGTTCGATGCGGGGGCCATCCACCAGAACCGGCGCGGTGTCTACGTCGGGCACCACCTGCACCGCATGGGGATTGCCGAGCGCAAGCACCGTCACTTCGACGGCATGCCCATCCAGGGGAAGAGTATAGACCGTTTGCGGCATTTCGGCGCGAAACGGCACGGTCTCGGGCCGCAGGTCGACCGATCCCATGTTGACCCGCACCTGTCCGCCGGGCTTTAGTATCAGTGTCATCAATCCGCCGCGGGTGCGCACGCGGATTTCGTCTTTGTCCGTCAACCCCCGCTCGCGCACGAATCGCGCAAAGCAGCGGGCGCCATTGCCGCACTGTTCGACCTCGCCGCCATCGGCGTTGAAGATCCGGTAGCCAAAGTCCACGCCGGATTCGCGGCTTGGCTCCACCACCAGAATCTGGTCGCAGCCGATGCCGAAATGCCGGTCCGCAAGGCGCCGGATCACGGCCGGTGTCAGCGGGATGGGGCGGGATACGGCGTCGAATACGACAAAATCGTTGCCAAGACCCTGCATCTTGGAAAAGGGCACAAGGTCAGCCATCAGCCGGTCTCCGCCCCGGACACCGATTCGCCGCGCCACAGGTCGGCGAGCGTCTCCCGCGTGCGCACCACGCGGAAACGGGCGCCATCGACCAGCACCTCGGCGGCGCGGGGCCGCGAGTTGTACTGACTCGACATGGCAAATCCATAGGCGCCGGCATCGCGCACCACGAGCAGATCACCCGGCGCCAGATGCAGGCGGCGGCCCCGGCCGAAGACATCGGCGCTCTCGCACACCGGGCCCACGACGTCGTAATCGAGCGTCGGCGCATCCCCCGGATCGCGCACCGCCTGGATCGCCTGAAAGGCACCATACAGGGCGGGCCGGATGAGATCATTCATGCCGGCATCAATAATCGCAAAATGCCTGGTGTCGGTGGATTTCAGATATTCGACGCGTGCCAGAAGCGTACCTGCGGCCGCCACCAGCGCGCGGCCGGGCTCGAGCAGCAACGACAGGTCCGCCAGTCCATGCGCCACGAGCCGCTCCCGCATCTGGCCCACGTAGGCCGCCACGCCCGGCGGCCGTTCATCGCGGTAGCGGATACCCAGTCCGCCGCCGACGTCGACGTGTTCGACAGGCAGGCCCTGCGCGCGCAGCTGTCTGACCAGGGGCAGTACCCGGTCGAGGGCGTCGGCGAACGGGCGCAGATCGGTGAGCTGCGAACCGATGTGACAGTCGACTCCCACGAAGCGCAGATGCGGGTAGCGCGCCGCGTCGCCATAGAGGGCCGCCGCCTCGTTTAGCGGGATGCCGAACTTGTTCTCCTTGAGACCCGTGGCGATGTACGGATGCGTACCCGCGTCCACGTCGGGATTCACGCGCAAAGACACCGGCGCGCTCTTGCCGGCGCGCCCGGCAATCGCCTCCAGCCGCTCCAGTTCCGCGGGCGATTCCACATTGAAACACTTGATGTCGCACGCAAGCGCCCGCTCGATCTCGGCGGCCGTCTTGCCCACGCCCGAAAAGACCACGCGACGCGGATCGCCGCCGGCGGCGATGACGCGTTCGAGCTCGCCTGCCGACACGATGTCGAAACCGGCACCCAACGCCGCGAAAGTGGCCAGAATGGCCAGATTGGAATTGGCCTTCACCGCATAGCACACGAGCCCATGGCCACCGAGTGCCGTTGCGAAGGCGCGATAGGCGGCGCTCAACTGGTTCTTCGCATAGACATAACAGGGGGTGCCGACGGCCTCGGCGATGCGCGCCAGAGCCACATCCTCGACGAACAACTCGCCGTGCCGGTAATTCAATGCGTCCATGAGATTCCTAAGGGGTCGCGGGTGACACGGTTTTCTGTGATGTCGTGGCGCCATGTGACGGGTGCGCCAAGGCCGCAGGTGGCGCTTTCGGTGGCGGCAGATACAAAGGACCGATCCGGCCGCATCCACTCAGCACGCACACCAGCAGGATCGCTCCCCATCGCCTTGTGCTCATGATAATAACAGCACCGCCTTGCTCTGCTGAAGCTCCTCTGTCATATCGGCAAGCGACAAAAGCCCGAGGAAGGGACCCGCCCCCGCGATCACCTGCCCGGCGATCCACCGGCGCACCAGGGCGAGCACCGGCGCGCAGTGCGCCGCCATGTCGCGATCCTCGGCGACCAGGCCCGCTGAGCGCACCAGTTCCCGCTGATCCCGCGTTCCGGTCAGCGACACGCGCAGACCGAAGCGCGCCTGACCGGAACCGCGCATCCACCGGTACAGCCCGTGCACGAGCCCCGCGCGCGATGGCAGGTCACCTATGATTCCCATGCGGCTCATGGAACCGAGCCACGCCAGCGCGTGATTCATGGCCGGTGATTCGAGTCCTGCCCGATAGGTCACCGGCGCCCCGTAGCGCTCGGCAAAAAGACTGACCTCGGGGGCGTCGACCGCGTACAGGCGGCGGCGGCCCAGCGGCGCCGGCCATTCCACCACCTGACCGCGGCTCCAGCCGGGCGCCTGGCGCCAGACGCCCTCCTCGTGCACCTGCGCCGGCAGGCGCTGGCCGTACAGGAGGGCGCGCATCGCCGCGACCCCGCGCTGGCAGCCTCCACCGTATGACACGGCGACATCGATCCGGTCGATCGTGTCAAAGGGATCCCTGATGGCGTCGGCCAGCACCGATGACAGGGCCAGAAGAGAGCCGCCCCCCGAAACCAGAGCGGCTCCGGAACCTGCCGCCTGCGGCGAAAGCTTCGCGATGCCAAGCACATAGCCGCGGTCGGTGGCAAAATCCACATAGTGCACGCCCCGGCGCGCGCAGCGCTCGGCTACGGTGTAATCCTGCCAGTGAAACGGCCCGCAGGCGTTGACGACCGCAAACACCCCTTCGAGCGCCGCGTTCAGGGAAGCCGGCCGCGTGATGTCGACGGGCACGAACAGGGCACCGAGCTCGTCTGCCAGCGCCCCGCCGCGGACAGCGTCACGCCCGCCGATTACACAGGCGATCCCCGCGTCGCGCGCCAACAGCCGGCTGATGTGGCTTCCGCAGGCGCCGTAACCACCGAGCACCAGAACCTTTTTTGTCATGGGCCGACAGAATAGATGGAGAGGCACTCCGAACTCAAGGAAAGGCCGCATCGAGCCCGATGGCCGGCCTTTGGTCGGCCGCGCACGGCTTCCGGTCGGTCCCTGGGCCCGCGACCCGGCCACGGCACCCGTGTATCATGCCCTCTTCGCACGCCCGGAGGACTTATGCTGTCGGACACGGACTATGAAGATGCCGCGCACGCCCTCATGGTGCGCCTGGAAGAGCTGATCGAAAAGAAGGCCCCGTCGATCGACTTCGAATCGGAAAACGAGATACTGACCCTCGAATTTCCCGACCGCTCCCGCATCATCATCAACAAGCAGCGCCCGCTGAAGGAAATCTGGGTGGCAGCCCGCAGCGGCGGCTACCACTACCACTACGACGCCAACCGCCACGCATGGTTGCGGGAAGGCGGCGAACTCATCACCGATATCGAGCGCTTCGCCTCCGACCAGCTGAAGGCGCCTGTCGCCCTGACCTAGCAGCGCGCCGCTATGCCCAGGTGTCGTCCGGCCGGTGGTTAAGCTTCGCCGGTTCGCCGCACTTGGGACAGGCAAGTCCCGGCGCATCATCGGCCACGAGCGTCACGGCGTCGTGATAGCACCAGCTGCAGCGCGGTATCTTCCCCTCCTCGATCCAGCAACTGCCAAACGAATGACAGCTGGGGCAGCTAAAGAGCTTGAGAAACGGTACGGCGGCGCGGCCGTGCCCGACCGCAACGTCTTTCTCCTCATACCGGCAATACGGGCAACGAAAATCCACGAGATGTCCCATCAGTCTCCAATCGGCGGAAAAATGAGCGCCGCGACATCGCGGTAATGTTTCACGTAATGCACCTTCAGACCCTTGCGGATATTCTCGGGCAACTGGCCGAAGTCGGTGCGGTTGCCGTCCGGGAGAATGATTTCCGGAATCCCCACCCGCCGGGCCGCGATGATCTTCTCGCGCACCCCGCCGACCGGCAACACGGCCCCCGTGAGCGTGATCTCGCCGGTCATCGCCAAGGGGCGCTTGATGCGCTTGCCGCGGGCGAGCGACAGGAGGGCGCTGGCTATGGTGATACCGGCGCTCGGACCGTCCTTTGGGGTGGCCCCCGCCGGCACATGCACATGCAGATAGGCCTTGTCGAAAAAATCATCCGGGCAGCCATACTGACGGCAATGCGATGACACATAACTGTAGGCAATCTCGGCCGACTCACGCATGACCTCGCCGAGCTGGCCTGTCAGGCGCAGCCCGCGGTTGCCGCCATGGACACGGGTCGCCTCGATGTCGAGGGTGGCGCCACCCATGGGCGTCCACGCGAGCCCCGTCACCACACCGACGCCCCGCAGCGGCCGGATCGGCTGGAAGACCGGCCGGTCCAGATACTCCTCCAGGTTGCGCGCCGTCACCTTGATCGGAGGCTCCTTGCCGCTCAGGATCGCCACCACCGCCTTGCGGGCAATCGATCCCAGCTTTTTTTCCAGACCACGCACACCCGCCTCGCGCGCATACCCTTCGATGATGTCACGGATCGCGCCGTTTTCGATGCGCAGCTGGCCACGCTTCAGGCCCACGCGCTCGATCTGCCGCGGCAACAGATGGTGTTTGGCAATGGCAAGCTTCTCCGAGGTGATGTACCCGGCAAGACGGATCACCTCCATGCGGTCGAGCAAGGGACGCGGAATGGTGTCTAGCTGGTTGGCCGTGCAGATGAACAGTACCTTCGAGAGATCGAAACGCAGATCCAGATAGTGATCGAGAAAATCGACATTCTGTTCCGGATCGAGCACCTCGAGCAGAGCCGACGCGGGGTTGCCCTGGTACGATGAGCCGATCTTGTCGATTTCATCAAGCATGATGATGGGATTGCTGACGCCCACTTCGCGGATGGCCTGAATGAATTTGCCGGGCATGGCGCCAATGTACGTGCGCCGGTGACCCTTGATCTCCGCTTCGTCACGCATGCCGCCGACCGAGAACCGGTAAAACGTGCGGCCGAGCGCGTTGGCGATGGAGCGGCCGATGGAGGTCTTGCCCACGCCCGGCGGGCCCACCAGCAGGAGAATCGAGCCGGCCACTTCGCCCTTCATGGCGCCGACGGCCAGGAATTCGATGATGCGGTCCTTCACGTCGCCCAGTCCGTCATGGTCCTGATCGAGGATCGCGCGCGCCTTCTTCAGGTCGATCTTGTCGGTCGAATAGACACCCCAGGGCAACAACGTGCACCACTCGAGATAGTTGCGCGTGACAGCGTACTCAGGCGAGCCCACCTCGAGGACGGCCATCTTTTTCAGCTCTTCCTCGACGCGGTCGCGGGCGGCAGGGGGCAAGGTGAGCTTCGACAGGCGGCCACGAAACGTCTCGATCTCGGCCGTGCGATCGTCCTTGGCAATGCCGAGCTCCTTCTGGATCACCTTCAGCTGTTCGCGCAGGAAAAACTGGCGCTGCTGCTCATTGATCTTTTCCTCGACGCGCTCGCGGATGCTCGCCTGCGTGCGCGCGATCTCGAGTTCCTTGCGCAGCAAAAGCAGCACCTTCTCGAGCCGCTCGTCGAGCACGACCGTTTCCAGCACGTCCTGGAGATCCTGCTTGCTGGAGCCCGTCAGGCTCGCCGCAAAATCCGCAAGCCGCGACGGCTCCTCGGGCCCGAAACGGGTAAGAAAGAACTTCAGCTCTTCCCCATACAGGGGATTCAACGGCAGCAGCTCCTTGATCGTATTGATGATCGCCAGCGAATAGGCCCGCGTGTCGTCGGTTTCCCGGCGGTCACTTTCAGGGAAATAGCGGGCGCGCACGGCAAACGGCCGCTCCTGCGAAAGCCACCGCTCGATGCCAAAGCGCTGTATGCCTTCAACAAACACCTGGAGCTTGTCCTGATTCTGCACGACCTTGTGCACGCGGCAGGCGGTGCCCATGGTATAGAAGTCCTCGCGCCGCACGTCGCGGGCGTCGTCGGAGCGCACGAGCACGAGACCGACCAGCTTGTGGGACGACTCCATGGCGAGCGCCACCGTCCGCTGCCACGGTTCCCGATCGAGCACGAGCGGAATCGCCTGGGCGGGGAAAAAGGGCCGGTTGGTTATGGGCAGCAAATGGATCGTCGACGGCAGAACGTCGCCGGCCAGGGCGAGGGGGCCACCCTCGGCCACCGCATGCGGATTCTCGGAATCGGGTGTTGTCATGTTCACCAGGCCATTGGATGCTTTACTGCTAATGGGGGCTCAAACGGAGCCTTCAAGAGCTTCCCCGCGTGGACCTAGCCAACGCGGTGGCGGACCGTTTACCATAAAAGCCCGTGCGTGCTTCGGATCGAGACCATGACGCGACGCATCATCGTAGTGGGCATTATCCTGATGCTGGCCGGATGTGCGGCGCCGGTGCCGCCTGCGCTGCGCGCCCCCGGCGTCACGCGCACGAGCGTGGTAGCGGCCCGCGCCCACATCGTGCCGCCCGGTGTCATGGTACGCTGGGGCGGCGTCATTGGTCACGTAACCAACGGAGCCCGCGCCACGTGGCTGCAGATCATCAGCCTGCCTCTGCGTGAAGACGGACGGCCACGCCGCTCCCTGCACAGCGGCGGGCGATTCCTGGCCCGTATCAACGGCTTCCTGGATCCCGATGTCTATGCCGTCGGACGCGAGGTCACGGTCGTCGGCACGTTCAGCGGATTCAAGCGGGAGACCATCGGCCACTTCCCCTACGACTTTCCCGTGGTCCATGTGCGCTCACAGTTTCTGTGGCGGCCCCGCCCGGTGATCCGTTACGAGTACGCGGCACCGTGGCCTGCGTGGGGCTGGACGGGGCCGATGTGGGTAGGCCCCGGCTGGGGCATGGGCTGGTCGTGGGGCTGGGGCGGGCCCTATGGATACTGAGCCTGCGCCAGCAGACCCATGAGAGCGCCTGCGTTCGCGCTCGGCGCGCTCGGCGTGGCGCTCGGGGGCTGCGCCACGCAGCCTCTGCCGCGCGCGCTGCATGTCAATCCCGCCGTCACCGTACAGACCGTTCTGGCTCACCCCGCGGCGACTGCGGGCATGCGGGTGCGTTGGGGCGGGACAGTCGTGCGGGACGCGGCAGGCGCCACCCAAAGCACACTGACGATCCTCGCTTATCCGCTCGCGCCGGACGGACGGCCCCGGCTGTCCCGGCCTCCTTACGGCCGCTTTCGCGCGGTGATCCGCGGTTATCTGGATCCCGTGATCTGCGGACGGGGGCGTCTCATCAGCGTGGTTGGCATCATCACCGGCACGACCACCGGACTGATCGGGCAGGCGCGCTACACCTACCCCGAGATGCGCGTTTTGAGGACCCATCTGTGGCAAAGACACCCCTCTGCCTTCAGGCGCCCCTACACCCCGCGCACGCGTTGGCACTTCGGACTGGGCATCGGTTTTGGCTTCTAGCCCGTATGTGGCCGCGACACCCTCAGTCCCCGGCGATCACCCGGACCCGCGCGGCACACTCCCGGGCGCGGCGCCGGGCCGTGTCCACATCGCCTGCGCGCGCAAGCGCGACACCCATGCGGCGGTGCACGAAGCTTTCGGGCTTGCCGAAAAGGCGCAGCTTGGTGTCGGGCACACAGAGCGCCTCGGCCACGCCCTCGTAACGGACGGCAGAGGCATCGCACCCGCCGTAGATAACCGCACTCGCGGCTGCCTGCAAAAGCTCGGTCGAAACGGGCAGGCCAAGGAACGCGCGCACATGCAGTTCGAATTCCGTCTGCTGCTGACTCATGAGGGTCACAAGACCGGTGTCATGGGGGCGGGGGCTCACCTCGGAAAACCACACCTCGTCGTCGTTGACGAAAAATTCGCAGCCAAACAGGCCCCGCCCCCCGAGCGCCGCCGTGACGCTGGCGGCCATTTCGCGGGCACGGCACAGGGCCTTTTCGCTCATCACATGCGGCTGCCAGCTCTCGACGTAATCGCCCCGCTCCTGGCGGTGTCCGATCGGTTCACAGAAATGGGTTTCGATTGTCCCGTCTGGCGCGCTCGCGCGCACCGTCAGCAGGGTGATCTCGTACTGGAATTCGATGAAGCCCTCGACGATGACGCGCGCCAGATCGACCCGCCCCTTGCTTTGCGCCAGATCCCAGGCGGCGGCGAGTTCGCCCTCGGCCCATACGACCGATTGGCCCTTGCCGGAAGAGGACATGACGGGCTTGACCACGCAGGGGAAACCGATGACCGAGGCGGCCTGCTGCAATTCCGCAAAACTTCCTGCAAAGGCGTAGCGGGATGTCGGCAACCGCAGTTCTTCGGCAGCGAGCCGCCGGATCGCCTCGCGATTCATGGTCATGCGCGCGCCAAGTGCGGTGGGGACCACTGTCGCAAGTCCCTCGCGCTCGATCTCGACTAAGGTATCCGTGGCGATGGCCTCGAGCTCCGGCACCACAAAGTGCGGTTTCTCGCGCGCAATGATCTCACGCACCGCTTTGCCGTCGCGCATGTCGATCACATGCGCGCGATGGGCCACCTGATGGGCGGGCGCGTTCGCGTAGCGATCGACCGCCACCACCTCCACCCCGAGCCGCTGCGCCTCGATGGCCACCTCCTTGCCCAGCTCGCCACTGCCAAGCAAGAGAATGCGCAACGCGGCGGGCGTATAGGGGGTCCCAAAGACGATCATGTCGCTCTCCACAGGCAAACGGTGTGCGCGGCATGATACCGGCCATCCGGGCGCTGTCAATCAAGGGCAAGGCCGCACCACCGGATTGGCGCGACTGCGCGCGATCACCGTGCGCAGCCGGCGGGCGTCTTATATACTTGTCGTCAGAAGGATTGCCTGGTGCAGGAGGTAAAGCGCATGGGGCCGACTCTGTATCAATTCTTTCACCGCCACATCCAGCATGGCTTTCGCCAGGCCGGGCTTGCGGAAACCGGAACCGTCGAGTATGTCGCCGACATTCTGTCCCGCTTTGCGCAAACGAGCGCCCTCTATCCCATCCGCGATCACAATCAGCGCCACCTGACGACTCTGGCCCAGTTTCTGACCGAACTGCAGCTTGCGCAGGAACAGGATCGGGCGCGCGCCGCCCTGATCATCCGCCACCTGGCGGAATACTCCCTGTTCATGAGCGGCTTCTTCCGCGAGCGTCTGCGCGCGCGGGGGCAGCTTGCCTATTACGTGGACCATGGCCGCAGTGCGTTCGGCCAGAGCGCCGATCTCGAGAGCGACCATCACCAGGCCCGCGTGTTCTGGCGCCTCCAGCGGGATTTCCCGCGCGTGGCGCTGGCGCTCGACACGATCCGGCACCGGCAACTGCCACTGGCGGCCGGCGCCATCACGGAGCCGGCCGCCGCCCTGTGGCGTATGTGACGAGCAGCCGGCCTCCGGTCAGCGGCGGGCCCAGCGCCGCACCGCAGCGGCATGGCGGCGGCTCACCGCCAAACGCCGCTCCAGGCCCTTCAGGGTCACATGCCACGTGCCGCTCGTATCCTTTTCGATGCCGCTGATATAGGGCGTCGCCACCAGGGCGTTGCGGTGGATGCGCAAAAAGCTTTCGCCAAACTCGCGCTCCAGATTGACCAGCGAGTCTTCGACCAGATGCTCTTCCGTCGCCGTGCGCACCGTGACGTATTTGTTGTCGGCAAGAAAATAGAGCACGTCTTGTACCGGCACCAGGCGGATGTTGCCGCGCAGATGCACGCTCAGATGCGTGCGCACGACCGGCTGCTCCTGCGCCTGATTCAGCTCCTGGAGCTGTTGCAGCGTCAGCTTGCCCGCCTTGCCCAGCGCCTTCTCGAGACGATCCTTGCGAATGGGCTTTAAGAGGTAGTCGATGGCGTTCACCTCAAAGGCATCCAGGGCGTGCTGGTCGTAAGCGGTCGTAAAGATGACCCCGGGCGGGGCATCAAGGCTCATCAAATGCATGGCCGCCTCGAGCCCGTCCATGCCCGGCATGCGGATATCCATGAGCAGCACATCGGGGTTGAGCCGTTCGGTCTGCTCGATGGCCTCACTGCCGTTCATGGCCTCGCCGACTACCGTATGCTCGCCGATCTCACCCAAAAGCTCGCGCAGACGATCGCGGGCCAGCTTTTCGTCGTCGACGATCAACACCTTCATCGCATCCCTCCGCGACTCGTTTTGTGGCGCCATCTCTCTTATCATCATCATCATCGTACAGTCTCCGCAGTCAGTCTTCCCCCCTGATTACGAACAATCGGCATTTTTATTTTCACGTGATACTGGCCGCCCTCTTCGAACGTCTGCAGGGTCGCATTGTCTTCGAAATGCGTTGCGAGCCTCTGGCGGATGTTGTCCATGGCGATTTTGTTGCCGCCTCCGTGTGCGTGTTTGCGCACCTCGGGAAGCGGATTGCTGATGAGCACGTTCAATGTCTCACCGTTGTCTGTCCACAATTCTACACGTACGGTACCGCCACCGAAACGGGGCTCGATACCATGATAGATTGCATTTTCCAGAAGCGGCTGCAAGGTCAGCGTTGGAATCAGCGCATTTTTCGGCACGTTGCTGACATGCCATTGTACATGCAGGCGATCGCCAAGGCGGAGTTTTTCAATCTCCAGGTACTGGCGGGATATCTCCTGTTCCGCGGATATAGGCACGAGTTTGCGCGCATCGGCCAGAAGCACACGGAAGAGGTCGGCAAGATCCTGCAGGGCGGCTTCCGCCCGCGGCGGGTCGCTGCGCGTGAGGCTTGCGATGCTGTTCATGCTGTTGAAAAGAAAATGCGGACGGATACGCGACTGCAGAGCCTGCATGCGCGCCTCCTGTTCGAGTTTGGCATCCGTCTGCGCCTTGTGCGCGACAAAGAAATAGCGCAGGGCAAGGAGCATGACGATGGCACCGATGAGCAGGCTGTGCACCAGCATCGGCAGCTGCCACGCCGGCCAGCGGTGCGCAACGAAGCCCGCACGGTAGAGAGCGTAGATCAGGGCCTCGGTGACGCCGGCGATCACCAGCACAAGCAGGGCAACCGCCGCCGCGGTGCCGCCCGCGATGGACAGCCGGCGCAGCCATTTGCTGGCAAGCTTCAAGACGACGAGGCTGCAGATGGCGATGGCGAAGGTATAGGCCGACAGGAACAGGAATTCCCGGATTACGTTCGGCCCCCAGGTGTCATTCAGGCTTATGGTGAAAATGATGGCGATGACCTCGGCCAGCACCAGAATGCGCACGGCGGTTGCCGGGGAGGCAAAGTCGGGAAGAAAGGAACCGGCTGACTCTTTCATGGGTTTTTGATCCGCCAGGAAGACCCGCGCGCAGGGCGGGCAAGACATCAGGCTACCTAAAAAAAACGCCCCTCGGAAAGGGTCCGAGGGGCAGAATCCTGGCCCGGCATTTTGGGGTGGGGGTGCACATAAGGAGAGTCCGGCACCAGGAGCAACACCGCAACCTTAGCCAAACGTGCGCTCACGCTCAATTTATGACCGATAAAGGGCACCTCGACACAGACAGGCGGCAAGACTTACGCCGGCAACCGTCCATCCGGTAAGATAGGCACTTTGCGGATCAAACTATCATGTCCAGTTCCGATAAGGCCTGGAAGGGCCGGTTCAGCGGGCCCACAGACGCCTTCGTCGAGCAGTTCACGGCCTCGGTCGGCTTCGACAAGCGGCTCTATCATCACGACATCCAGGGGTCACAGGCCCATGCCCGGATGCTCGCGGCAGTTGGCGTACTGACGGCTGCGGAGGCGATGCGGATCTGTGAGGGGCTCGCGGCCATCGAGGCGGAGATCGACGCAGGGCAGTTTACCTGGTCGGTGGCGCGCGAGGATGTGCACATGAACATCGAGGCCGTGCTGACCGAACGCATCGGCGAGACCGGCAAGAAACTGCACACGGCACGATCACGCAATGACCAGGTGGCGACCACCATCCGGCTGTACCTGCGCGATCAGGTCGACCAGATCCTCGCGCGATTGCGCGACCTCATGCGCACACTGGTCGATATCGCCCGCAACGAAGCCGATACCGTCATGCCGGGCTTTACCCACCTGCAGGTGGCGCAGCCGGTGACCCTCGGACACCACCTGCTCGCGTGGTTCGAGATGTTCATGCGCGACCATGCGCGCCTCGTGGACGCCCGCAGGCGCATCAACGTCCTGCCGCTCGGAGCCGGGGCGCTTGCCGGGACGAGCTTTCCGATCGACCGCCATCTGACGGCGCGGCTGCTCGGCTTTGCGGGGGTGACGGAGAATTCTCTAGACAGCGTCTCCGACCGGGACTTCGTCATCGAGGTCACGGCGGATGCGGCCCTGGCCATGGTGCATCTGTCGCGCATCGCCGAAGAGCTGGTCCTTTGGTCGACACCGCAGTTTGGCTTCATCGAGCTCGCCGACGGCTTTTGCACGGGCTCATCGATCATGCCGCAAAAGAAGAACCCGGATGTTCCCGAACTGCTGCGCGGCAAGGCCGGCCGGGTCACGGGCCACCTCGTCGGCCTTCTGATGGTGATGAAGGGTCAGCCGCTTGCCTACAACAAGGACAACCAGGAAGACAAGGAGGCCCTGTTCGATACGCTCGATACCCTGTCAGACAGCCTGCGGGCGCTCGCCGAACTTCTGCCGGCGACCACCTTTCACCGCGAGCGCATGCGCAGCGAAGCCGGCCGCGGTTACGCCACCGCCACGGATCTGGCCGATTATCTCGTGCGGCGCGGGATGCCCTTTCGCGACGCCCATGAAGCGTCGGGACAGGCGGTCCGTCTGGCGATCAGCCGCGGCGTCGACCTGGCCGCACTGTCTCTGGATGAACTGCGCCAATGCGCAAGCGTCATCGACGAGACCGTATTTGCCGTTTTGACGCTGGACGGCTCGATCGCCGCCCGTAACCACTTCGGAGGCACCGCGCCGGCGCAGGTGCGCTCAGCGGCGGCTCGGGCGGCTGAGCGTCTGCAGGCCTTAAAAGAGATTGAAGAGGTCGCCGACTAGGTCGTCGGCCACCGCAAAACCCGCACCCATGCCAAGACCGCTGGTGAGCGCGCCCATGAAGCCGCCGCCTGCGGACTGATTGGCCCAACCGGTTGGCTGGACGGTGGGAGCGGGATGTGTGGCCATCTCGTTTTCCAGGCGCCCGATGTAATCGGCCATCTGGCTGATCAGCATGGTCGTCTGCTGGGTCTGCGCCTGGATGGCCATCGCCATCTCGCGCAGATCCATGGCCCATTCCCGGCCGGTGGTGGCATCGGGCGCCGCCGCGCTCAGTTTTTGGGCAAGCGCCTGGACCTTCTGCATGACGAGCTGCGACTGCTGCTGAACCTGTGTCAACTGACCTTGTGCCTGCTGATAATCCATGGAAAGCCTCCTGAAAATAGACTCTGTTTCCAGAGCTGAGACCGCACGGCGTGCCGTTTGTTGCAGGCCCGTGCACGGCCGTTCACTCTACCAACAAAGACCAGGGTGCGCCAAATGGGCGCCACTCCGGGGGTGGCACCGGTGTGATAGAGTCCAGCGGGGCGTGCATCCCGCGCGGACGGTAAGGGAGGTGGAATGTCGGTTCTGAACGATTTGCGGCAACAGCTGGCGGAATTTGCCCGGGAACGGGACTGGGAGCAGTACCACTCGCCCAAGAATCTGGCCATGGCGCTGGTGGTCGAGGCGGGCGAACTCGTCGAACAGCTGCAGTGGCTGACAGAAGAACAGAGCCAGGAACTGTCCCGCGCGCAGCATCAGGCCGTAAGTGAAGAGGCGGCCGACGTGCTGCTCTACCTGATTCGCTTCGCCGACCGCGCCGGCATCGACCTCGAACGGGCCGCGCGGGAAAAGATCGCGAAGAATGCGCTGAAGTACCCGGCAGACAAGGTTCGGGGCAGCGCCCGCAAGTACACGGATTACGAGTGAACTATCAACACGCTTTTCACGCCGGCTCGGCGGCGGATGTCTTGAAGCACGTGGTCCTCACCATTTGTCTCGAGCGCCTGATGGAGAAGGCAAAGCCTTTGTTTGTGCTCGACACCCACGCAGGCGACGGACTCTACCGCATAGCGGGCACGCCCGAGGCCACAGAGGGCATCATGCGCCTGTGGCCCCAACGGGCGCACTGGCCGGAACTCGCGGCGTATTTCGCAGCGGTGGCGCGCCACAACGGCACGGCGCTCAGGGTCTATCCGGGCTCGCCTTTGCTGATCAGTGGCCTGTTGCGCCCAGACGACCGGCTGGTTGCCGTCGAACAGGCGCCGCGGGCCCATGCGGCCCTGCAACAGGTGTTGCGCTCACCCCAGACGCAGATCTTCCTCGGCAGCGCCTGGCAGGCCCTGAATGCCCTGCTGCCGCCACGGGAGCGGCGGGCGGTGGTCCTCATCGATCCGCCCTATGAGGCGGCCCGGGAACGCCGGGAACTCCTGGACGGACTCAAGCAGGCGCTCGGCAAATTCCGGCAAGGGGTTTATCTGGTCTGGTATCCGATCAAGGAGCGGCGCGAGGCCGATCGGCTGCGCAAGGGGCTGGAGGAACTAGGACCGAGTCTCTCGGTGGAACTGCTGACCTTCCCGGCTGACGTCCACAACCGCCTGAACGGGTCGGGCGTGGTGATCATAAATCCGCCCTTTGGGGTGGAAAACCGCCTGGGCGAGGTCCTACCGCGCCTCGCCCAGGCGTTATCACAAGACGGCGTGAGCCGTTATGCGCTCCAGTCTAGGGTTGGATCTGCACGTACCCGCGCTGCACGAGCTGAATGATGCGCGCAAGCGCGCCGGCATTCACCTTCACATGGGGTAACAGTTGCCGGTTGCCCCAGTGATAGGCGCGCATCGTCACGCCACACGCCTCGATATCGACCCCCTGGTGGATCAGTTTTTCGATCTGGCCCGTATAGGGATTGCCGGTGCGCACGTGCATGAAGCGGTCATAGGCCTTGTTGTTCAGGACCATGTAACCTGCCGCCCCCTGGAAGATGCCGTCGATCTTCCAGTGCGTGTGGTCGCGCGTGAACTTCGCCACCATCATGCGCATCTGCGACAAACCGACCGGTTCGCGGGTGTGCGGCACGAAAGCCAGGTGATCCATATTGAAAACCACCTTGGCCTGCTTTAGCACCACCGGCACCTGAATATGCAGGGTATGCCAGTGCGCGAACCCGTCGGCGGCACGCGCCTGGAAGGCGAATGCCGCCAGGGCGCCGGCCAGTAACCAGTGACTGGATCTCATAGTGCTCCTTTGCAAGGTCAGAACATCAGGGTCGTTTGCAGCGAGATGACGTTGTCCATCGAGTTGGCGACCGGGTTGGCGTTCGGGCCCGCCGCCTTCGGGAACGGCACGACCAGACGGTTGACGGCGTAATTCAGGGTCACGCGCGCCATCGGCGAGAACCAGTACTGCGCGCCAAACGTCCAGGTCTTGAAGATGCGCTCGTTGGCCGCGCTGTTGATCAGGCGGTTGTACTGGTCGTAACGCACCTCGAGCTGCACATTCCGGGTCGCGAACACGCCGCCTTGCAGATACCAGCCATCGGCCTGGTTGTTGTGGCCGGGATAGATGGAGCCCGTGCACAAGGGATTACCCGTTGTACCGGCACCGCACACAGCACCCCCCGGCGGCAGGCCAAACGCGGCCGGCACGAGGATCCAGCCGTTGCCGCGCATCCATTCGCCGGTGGCCGACATGGCGCCCGGGGTCATGAAGCTGCTGCGAAACTGGGCGCCGCCGCCAAAACGCTCATAGGTGTAGTTTTGCGTCGTGTAGGCGCTAGTGGCGCTGCCGACGTTCAGCCGGCCATGGCCGACATGGCCCCACAGCCAGGCCGTCACACCGGCCTGATGCGGCCCCTTGCTGTGATGGAAGATGTAGGATTCCTGAACACGCGCGTAGTAGCTCGGCTGGCTTGCGGTCTGCGTGCCATTGATGGGCGCGCCGTTGCCGACCATGCCGGCGTATGTAAACTGCCAGGGGCCGTTGTTGAACCAGTCGAACACCTGCACGCCGATGTCGCGTTCGACATCGTTCTCGGCGACATTGGCCTCGTAGCCGCCGGCGCCGCCGGTCAGTTTGGCGGCAGCATTGGTATAGACATTGCCGTTTGTGAATTCATTGAAGAGGAGCTGCTGGGTGACGGTGGTGAAGTTGACATAGTCCATCGCCGGTATGCCCATCATCATTTCTTCGGCGCCAGGCGCCTTGAACAAGCCGACGCGGACACGGGCACCCGGGATCTGGTTGAAGGTCACCGACGCATCCGTCAGGCGCACCACCGACCCACCGGGCACCTGGGTGGCGCCGTTATTGCCAAACTCCGCCATGATGAAGTAATCGATCTTGTTGCTGATCGGCAGAACCGTACCGCGCACGGCGATACGGGCGCGCATGATCTCGAAGCTCGAACTCGAGGTGTGCTGGGGCGCCACCAGATTGAAGTTCGGCGCCGTGCCATTAAAAGCCGCACCCGGACCCACGAGACCCGATACCGTCGACCCCCCCGTCGAGAAGTACGTCGGTTGAATGAATCCAAACACCTTGTAAAGCGGCGCCGTGCCGTTTGGCTCGGTCCCTTGCAGCTGGAACCAGTTCGTGGCATGAGCCGTACCCATGCAGGCCACCGCGACAGCGGCAGCCACCAGTGACTTCTTCATAAACCTTCCTCCTCGGAAATATGCCTTTTTGTGTTATGTCTTTATAGTTACCGCATCACCCACCCGCAAGCACCTACTCAGGGACGGATGTAATTCCAGCCTTCGCTTTCGCGACGCATGATTTCAACGACGCCGCCCACGACCACGTGCGCCACCGGATTCAGATCGGCCTTGGTCAGGTGCATGCTCATCATGGTGTTGTGGCAGGCGGCAAATTCGACACCCTGGGCATACAGGCTGCGGATGCGCGGCCCGTTCACGTTGTGCTTTAGGAGCAACCGCAGGCCGGGACCGAAGGCGACGATCTCCACCTGCACTTTGTCCGGGCCAAAATGATTCAGCACGTTTGCGACATTGTTCAAGACCAGCGTCTGTTCGGCGGCGGACCCGTTGCTGATCTGGACGACGAGATGATGGGTGGCAAACGCATGCGACACCAACCGCGCAAAACTCGGTGTGGCAAACATCAGAAGGGTCAACGCGCAACCCGCCATGAGCAAGCGGGCCTGAATCAGGGCTTTTGTCATCGATCTTCTCCTTTTGTGGTGTATGAATGGTGTCGCCCGGGCGTACCGGCCGGCGATCGGGCACACGCGCGCATCGCCCTGTGCAGGGCCGCCGACAGATAGGAAGCATAAAAGTCTGGCGTCGAAAGGCCAAGGAGGCGATGGGCGACCTGGCGCCCGTGACCGTCGTAAAACTGGATGTCGGGCACGAGCCGGATATGGTAGCGGGCCGCGAACCGGGCCTCGGTGGTGTGAACCCCGGCGAAATCCGTAAGCGGCCTGTTGCTGTCGATGTACACACTGCGAAAGAGGACGCGCCGGTACTGCGGCTCACGGGCCGCCGGATCCAGAAACTGATGCGCCACCACCGCGCAATAGCGGCATGTGTGGGAACGGAAGAGGAGAACGATCGGCGTGCGGCGCGCAAGCGCCAGGGCCCCCAGGCTGCGCAGATCCACGGCCCTTGGCAGGGCAAGCGCCAGACGCGGTGCGCACGCAAACAGGACGAGTCCCGCCACCATTTGCGTCAGCGCCACCAACCTTCTACGATTACGCCACTCGAATCTCACTAGCCGGGCCCCCCTTTGACGACCCTATACCTCGGCACCCGCAAGAGCGCCCTGGCCCTGTGGCAGGCGAACCATGTGCGCGAGCGCCTGCTCGCCCATCATCGCGATCTGACCATCACCCTCGTGCCGATGACCACGGAAGGGGACCGGCGCCTGGGCGGACCGCTCGTCGATACCGGCGGTAAAGCCCTGTTCACGAAGGAGCTGGAACAAGGTCTGCTGGAAAGACGCATCGACCTTGCGGTTCATTCCATGAAAGATGTCGTCGCGGATCTGCCGGACGGGTTGACCATCGCGGCGATCCTCGAACGCGAAGACCCGCGCGATGCGCTGGTGGCCGGCGCGGGGGCCACACTGGGCGCCCTGCCGGAAGGTCTGCGCGTCGGCACCGAGAGCCTGCGGCGGCGGGCGCAGATTCAGGCGGTGCGCCCGGATCTGCGGCTCGTGGGATTGCGCGGCAATGTGAACAGCCGTCTGGCGCGGTTCGATCAGGGCGAATACGGCGCCCTCATTCTTGCCGCCGCGGGCCTCAAGCGCCTGGGCTTCACCGACCGGATCAGCGCATACCTGGAGCCGGAGATCAGCCTGCCCGCCGCCGCCCAGGGGGCCATTGGCATCGAATGCCGCGCCGATGACGAGGCAACCCGCGCCTGCGTCGCCGCCCTCCACCACCCGGACACCGCCGCGTGCATAGAGGCGGAACGGATCGTGAGCGGGGTACTGGCGGGGGGCTGCCGCCTGCCTATCGGCGTGTTCGCGACGCTGAAAGGTTCTGAGCTGCGCATCCGCGGGGTGGTCGGCGAACCGGATGGCCGGCGCCTGCTGCATGCCGAGCGCTGTGGTGACCGCAAGACCGCCGCCAGCCTCGCCCGCGCGGTGGCCCGCGACCTGCTCGACCAGGGCGCCGACCGCATCATCGACGCCTTGCGGGCCGGTCTGTCATGAATCTGGAGGGTCTGCGCGTCCTGGTGACACGGCCGGCCGGACAGGCGGCCGGCCTGCTCGAACACCTGACGCGGGAAGGGGCGCGGCCGCTCCATTTCGCCGCCATCGAGATCCTCGATCCCCACGACCGCCAGGCGCTGCTCGACGTAATCGGACGCGTGGCCGACTTCCATTGGGCGATCTTTATAAGCCCCAACGCCGTCGACCGGGCCATGGCGCTGTGGCGCGCGCGCGGGGAAGCGTGGCCGCCCCATGTGCGCATCGCCTGTATCGGCCGCGGCAGCGCACGCGAACTGAAGCGCTTTGGTGTGGACACCGTGGTGGCGCCCGCCGGCCGGTTCGATAGTGAGTCCTTACTTCTTATGCCCCCCTTGCAGGCGGTCAACGACCAGAACATCGTCATTTTTCGGGGCGAAGGGGGGCGTGAACTCCTCGGGGACACACTGGAGGCGCGCGGCGCACGGGTCACCTATGCCGACTGCTACCGGCGCGCACCCCCCACCGCAGACGTGAGCACTTTGCTGCGGACCTGGGCGCGCACGGGCGTCGATGTGGTTGTCGTGACAAGCGTCGAGGCGCTTCGTAATCTTTATGAGGCCCTGGGACAGGTGGGCCGGCGCTGGCTCGCCCGGACACCGCTGGTCGTGAGCAGCGAACGGATCCGCGCCGCCGCCGCCGATCTCGGCCTCGAAGGGGCCATAGTGATGGCCGACAACGCCACGGACGACGCGCTCATCGACGCCTTGCGCACCTGGCGTGCGCAAGGGACACCCGACAACTAGACTTCCTACGACAGGCTGATATGACAGACGAACCCAAAACGCCACCACCCACCCGCCCCCGGCGCTCACCGGCGGGCGGGCTCGCCCTTCTTTTGTCGCTGATCACCCTGATCGGACTGGGTTATCTCTGGTATGCGCTGCGCTTCCAGGAGGGCATCCTGGGCGCCCACGTCACCCGGCGACTGGCGGCAGTCGAGCGCGCCCAGACCGACATGGGCCGCAGCCTCACCGCCATCGGCGTGCAGCAGGCCGTGGCCGACGGACGGGTGAAGCGTCTGCGCAAGGACGTGAGGCAGCTGGGCGCGGCCGGCCGGCACCAGCAGAATTTCGGCATGCGTGAGGCCGAAGATCTGCTGCTCATGGCCAGCGACCGCCTGCATTTCGACCACAATGTGCCGCTTGCGCTCGACGCTTTGCGCGAGGCCGACTACGATCTGGCGCGCGAACGCGACCCCCGCCTCCTGCCGGTCCGGCAGGCGATCGCCGATGAAATCGTCAGGCTGCGCGCGCTGTCGGATACACACACGCAATCCATGGCGCTGAAACTCGTGGCTCTGGCCCACGCCATCGACGGCCTGCCCCTGAACGTTCCGGCCCACTTTGCGCCGCCTGCGGCCGCCAGACCCGCACGGATCCCGCAGAACTTCTGGGCGCGTGCCTGGGCAGGATTGCACCGCGACATGCTGCGCCTGATCCGGATACGCAAGCAGCCGGTGGAGGAACGTGTCCTGCTCGCGCCAAAGCGCCAGTATTTCCTGCGTCAAAACCTGAAACTGCGGCTCTATGCCGCAGAGCTCGCCCTGCTCGAGCACGAGCCTGCGGTCGCCCGCGCCAACCTCGACGCGGCGGACCGCTGGGTGCGGCGATACTTCGCCACCAGCCACGCGTCGGTCACGGCGTTTCTGAACGAACTGGCTGGCCTGCGCACGAAGACCGCGGTCATCCAGTGGCCCTCGCTGGATCGCGCCCTCGTCTTGCTAAGACAGGTCAGGGGCCACTCATGAGGACACTTGCCGGCGTCATCGTGCTGCTGCTCTTTACGGTCGGCACGACTTTGCTTGCCATGCACAACCCGGGTTATGTGCTGATCGAGCGCGCGCCCTACAGCATGGAAATGCCGCTTACGCTTTTCGTCGTGCTGCTCGTCGCCACCGTGGTGCTGCTCTATGTCCTGATTCACGTCACCCGGCGGGTCCTGCACATCCCGCGCGCGATCAGCCTGTGGCGTCTGGACCGCCGGATCCGCCTGCTGCAGCAGGCGCTGCACGAGGGCCTGATAAAGATCGTCGAGGGCGATTATGCGGCCGCCGAAAAGGAACTGATCGGCGACCGCAAGCCCGACACCATTCCCGGCGTGCATTACCTGGCCGCCGCCTATGCCGCACAGGCCCAGAATCAGCACGAACGGCGCGACGAATATCTCGGCCGGGCCCAGCAGATGCGGGGGCTTGCGCTCGCCACCGGCCTTCTGCAAAGCCGCCTGTACACGATGGGCCGCGAATACGAACGGTCGCTGGCGACACTGCGGGCCCTGCGCGTCGCCCACCCGGGCAACCGCACCGTTCTCCAGGAGCTGGCCAAACAGGCGCGCGGCCTGAAGGACTGGACCGCCATCGCCGACATCATTCCGGAGCTGCGCCGGCACAAGGCGCTCGATGCCGCCGAAATCGACGCCCTGGAGCTTGAGGCACACCGCGAACTGCTGACGGTTGCGCTCGGTGCGGGTCCAACGTGGGAGAACGCCTTCCGCGACTTGCCAAAATCGTTGCGCCGCAACCCGGCCATCATCGCGCTGCATGCCCGCGGATTCATCGAGGCCGGCGAAATGCAGCGCGCGGAATCTCTGCTTACGCCCGCTCTGGAGCGCGCCCCCCACGAAGCCCTGTTTGCCGCCTACGGTGATCTGCGCTCCGACGATTCCTTGCGGGTGCTGTCGCAGGCGGAAACCTGGCTTGCCGCCGCACCGGACAGTCCGGCGCTCCTCGTCGCGCTTGCAAAACTCGCGGCCACGGCGCAGTTGCCCGGGAAGGCGCGTGAGTACGCGGAACGGGCCACCCACCTTGAGCCGACGCGCGAAACCTTCGCGCAGCTGGTGGGTTTGATGGATCAGATCGGCGACACGGCCAAGGCCGCCGAGTATTGCCGTCGTGGCTTGAAGATCGGCTTGCGCACCCGGCCCGCCGCCACACGGTAAGACACCGCCGGCGGCCACGTCGACCGTGCCGGTGTCACACGTGCTGATGGATGGGGATCACGCGGCGCGGGCGGCCTGGCAGATTCAATATCTCCGGCTGCACCGTGACGTGCGCGATGCCGAATTCCCGCAGCAGAACGTCTTGCAGCGCAGCCAGCAGATTCATCCAGTCGGTGTTGTGCCCGACGACCACATGCGCCGACAGCGCGGGCGTCCCTGAAGACAGGGTCCAGATGTGCAGATCGTGCACGGACACGATTCCGGGGATCTCCGCCATGCGCCGGCCCACCGTCGGCAGATCAAGATATTCCGGTACACCTTCCATGAGGATGTGGACCACCTCGCGCAAGAGGCGCAAGGTCGAATAAAGGATCAAAAGACCGATCACAAGGGACAGGATCGGATCGATCGGCATCCAGCCCGTGTAATAGATGACGGCGCCGGCCATCAGGGCCGCGGCCGAACCGACCAGATCCCCCAGCACATGCAGAATCGCGCTGCGGGTGTTCAAAGTGCGCGCTTCGTGGCTCAGCGCCAGCACGACGCCGATGTTGACAATGATCCCGCCTGTGGCCACCAGCATGACGACGAAGCCCGCCACCGGCCGGGGATTCTGCAGGCGCGCGATGGCCTCTACGGCGATCGCCGTGACCACAGCAAGCAGGATGAGACCGTTGGCCAGAGCGGCCAGGATTTCGGTGCGCACAAACCCGTAGGAGTGACGCGCCGATGGTGGCCGCCGGGCAAGCCACGCGGCAAAGAGCGACAGACCGAGCGCGAGCGTGTCCGAGAACATATGGCCCGCATCGCTCAGCAGGGCCAGTGAATGGGCCCACAGACCCGCCAGCGCCTCACATACGGCAAAGAGGAGTGTCAGGCCCAGACCGATCTTGAACCCGCGCCCGTTTCCGTGGGCGTGATGATGCCCCTCCTGGCGAGGCTCGTGCCCGTGGCCGGAATCATGCCGTTCATGCCCATGGGAATCACTCACACAAGGTCTCCACGTAACCGGTCTGGGGCCACGCGCCCCGCCGGCTCAAAGCCGTGACGCAACCCGCCGCCGGTCCCGGCCGGCCTCACCGAACGGCCCTTTGACACAGGCCTGATGAACACGACACAGTGGCCGCCTCAGACCGGGTCGCGGGCATACTCGAACGCGTCGTAATACAGACGGTCCTCCGGCAATCCCGCCTTGTAAAAAGCGTCCCGCGCCGCTTCGATCATCTGCGGCGGACCGCAGGCATAGACGTCATGCCCCGTGAGATCGGGATAATCCGCCAGGACGGCCGCGTGCACGTAGCCCACGCGCCCCTGCCACTGGTCCTGCGCGCCCGGTTGGGACAGCACCGGCGTATAACGAAAACCGGCGTGCTCGCGCGCCCACTGCTGTGGCAGCGCGGGCAGATAGAGATCGGGCACTCCCCGCGCCCCCCAGTAGAGGTGAAAAGAGCGCTCGCTGTGCGTCAGGAAAGCGTGCTCAAGGAGGGCTTTCATCGGCGCAAAGCCTGTGCCGCCGGCCAGCAGGATGACCGGCCGCGCGGCATTGTCCTCGCGCAGGAAAAAAGTGCCGAGCGGTCCTTCAAAGCGCAACAGGGCCCGCTCCTGCATCGACTCGAATACATGCCCCGAGAACAGGCCGCCCGGTACATGCCGGATGTGCAGCTCAAGCAGTTCGTCCGCCTCTGGCGCATTGGCGAGCGAAAACCCCCGCCGCCGCCCGTCTTTCAGCAGAATATCGATGTACTGGCCCGCCAGATACTGCAGGCGCTCGTTTTGTGGCAGTTTCAGCAGCAAGCGCATGACGTCGGGAGCGAGGCGCTCAAGGCGCGCGACTCGCGCCGGCAGCGTCTTGATGATGATGTCTTTGGCGACACCGATCTCGCGTGCCTCGATGACGACCGGCGTCTGCGGCACCGCCCGGCAAAACAGCAGCCTGCCAGCCTGCCGGTCGGCTTGCGTGAGCGCCCGGGGCTCATAGTCCTGCAGCGTGACGTCACCCGAAAGCAGCCGCCCCTTGCATGTGCCACACGCGCCGTTGCGACAGCTATAGGGGAGATGAAACCCTTCCCTCAGGGCCGCCTCCAGAATGGTCTCCCCCGGGGATGTCTCGAACTCGTGCCCGCTTGGCTCAATGCGCACTCTCACCGTGACGGTTCCTCTGAAGTATCAGACAGGCATTGTCGCCAAAAGCCGCCGCCAGCGAAAGAGTGCCCCGGGCAGGCAGCCGCGACCGGGCACAACCGGCCTTCGGCCGCAGGCCAGACCGTGCCCGCGCAGGCCGCCTGCCCCGGATATTCTTTCTATATATATAGAAGTTACACAGAGGCCGCGCCGCCGCCTTTCGGGTGCGTTGACAAAAACGCCGGGTCGGCCTTTAATGCCGGCATGACGGTTCCGACCACAAGACCATCCCGCGCATGAACGGCCAAGTCCTCGTCGAAGTCGAGGGTGTCAGTCGCTTCTACGGAAAAACCGCCGCGGTCGCGGACGTCAGCTTTCTGATCCGGCGCGGTGAAGTGCTAGGCTTTCTCGGGCCCAATGGCGCCGGCAAGACGACCACCATGCAGATGCTAAGCGGCAATCTCGCGCCAAGCCAGGGGCGCATCAGCATCGCCGGGCGGGATCTCCTGGAAAATCCCACGGACGCGAAAAGACATATCGGCTATCTGCCCGAATACCCCCCGCTCTACCGGGAACTGACGGTGGATGAATTCCTCGATTTCTGCGCGGGGCTGCACGGACTGTCCGGAAAAGAGCGCAAGGCTGCGCGCGAGCGCGCCAAGGCGCGCTGCGGCCTGGCCGAGGTGGGCGGACGCCTCACGGGCCACCTGTCAAAAGGGTATCAGCAGCGCGCAGGCCTCGCCCAGGCGATCCTCCACGATCCCGACGTGATCATCCTGGATGAACCGACTGTCGGTCTCGATCCCATCCAGATGCGTGAAATGCGCAGCCTGATCCGCGAGCTGGGGCGCGAACACGCCGTCATCCTGTCGACGCACATCCTGCCGGAAGTGCGGGCGAGCTGTGATCGCGTGCAGATCATAAACGGCGGGCGGCTGGTCCTGAATGAGCGCATCCCGGATCTCGATCGGCGCATGCAGTCGTCGGTGCTCACCGTCACCTTCAGGCGGCGTCCCTCGCTGGAGGCGCTGGCGGCGCTGCCCGGAGTGGGCGCGGTCACGCCAGAGGGCGAGACGCGCTTTAAGCTTTTTCATGACCCGTCGGCGGACCCGACCGAGGCCCTCATCAAACTCGCCACCGAGCACGCATGGGGCATATATGAGATAAGCCCCGAGCACCAGTCGCTCGAGGCGCTCTTCGTCGAACTGACCGGACAGGCAGGTGAAGCATGATGTTTCTGATAGCGCGGCGGGAACTGCGCAGCTTGTTTCTGTCGCCTCTGGCGTGGATGATCCTCGCCATCGTGCAGCTCATCATGGGCTTTCTGTTTCTGAGCCACGTCAACATTTTTCTCAGTGTGGCACCGAAACTGCCGTTGATCCCCAATGCGCCCGGATTGACGGGGCTCGTGGCGGCGCCGACGCTCGGCAACGCGGCGGTGCTGATGCTGCTGATCGCGCCCATCATGACGATGCGCGTGGTGGCCGAAGAGCGGCGCAACCACACATTGACGCTGCTCTACACCGCACCGGTGTCGCGGCTGACCATCGTGCTCGGCAAGTATCTGGGCGTCCTGTCCTTTTTTCTGATCATCGTCGCCCTCATCCTTCTCATGCCACTGTCTTTACTGGCTGGCGGCCATCTCGATTTCGGCATGCTCGCCTGCGGCGCGCTGGGACTCGTCCTGCTCGTCATGACGTTTGCGGCGGTAGGGGTCTTCATGTCGACTCTGACCAGCCACCCCACGCTCGCTGCGATCAGCACGTTTGGCATCCTGTTTCTGTTCTGGATCATCGACTGGGCCGGCCGGGGCCACGGCGAGGGCGGCGCGGTGGTCGCCTATCTGTCGGCACTCAATCACTACGAACCCTTTCTGCGTGGCCTGTTCGATACGTCAGCACTCGCGTATTACCTGATCGTGACCGCCGCGTTTTTGGGCCTTGGCGTGCGCCGCCTCGATGCCGATCGCGTGGGGGCCTAAACCCATGGGACGCCGCAACCTCATCGCCGCCAGCGCGGGTTTCGTCGTGCTGTGGCTTGCCGTCATGGGGCTTGCCCTCTACGCCACACACCGGTTCCGCTACGAGGCGGACTGGACGGTCAACAGCCGCAACAGTCTCGCCAGGCCGAGCGTGGCCGTGGTGCGCCGCCTGAAAGGGCCGGTGCAGATCCAGGCCTTTGCCTCCCCCGGCGCCACGCGGCAGGCGATCCGCGCGCTGATCGCCCAGTATCAGCGCGTCAATCGTAACATCCACCTGCAGTTCATCGACCCCAACAAGCATCCGGGGATCGTGCGCCGCAACAACATAAGCTACGACGGCGAACTGCGCATCCGGTACGGCCAGCGCCGGGCGACCGTTGTCACGCCGAGCCAGAGCGCTGTCACCAACACCCTGTTTGGCCTGGAACGCACCGGCCTGCGCAGCGTGGTGTTTCTGACAGGCAACGGCGAACGCAGCCCGGCCGACACCGCGCCCTATGGCCTGTCGGCCTGGGCCGCCCAGCTGCGCGACCGCGGCTTTTCGGTCAGCACGCGCAGCATCGGAGAGGGCCCGCTGCCAAAGCCGGGCACCGCGGTGGTGGTCATCGCCGACCCGCGCAGCCCGTTTTTGCCAGGCGAGGTTGATCTGCTCACGGGCTACGTGAAAGCCGGCGGCAGCCTGGTCTGGCTGTTCGAGCCCGATCACGGCGAGGGACTGGCGCCGCTTGCGCAGACCCTCGGCCTGCGCATCGCGCCCGGTTTCCTTGTGGATCCGGCTTCGTCGCTGCTGACCGGCGACATGCCGAACTTCATCACGGTCGATCAGTATCCGGCCGTGGGTCCGGTCCGCGGCCTGCACCTGATCACCGTATTCCCGACGGCCGCGGCACTCAGGCTTGCGCCGCACAGTCCGTTTGCGGGCGTCCCGATCCTGCGCACGGATGGCAGTGCCTGGCTGCAGACGACGCCGCTTGGCAACGTCGTCATGCCACCGCGCGGGGTCTTGCCACGGCCGTATGTTCTGGGCGCGACCTTCACCAGGACCGTGGGCACACGCACGGGCCGCGCCGTGGTGATCGGCGACAGCGACTTCCTCTCCAACACCTATCTTGGTGAAGGCGGCAATCTTGCGCTCGCCATGAACGTCGCCAACTGGGTGGCCAACGACGAGTCCTTCATCAACATACCCAACCGGACATCCCCCGACCTGACGCTGCAGCTGTCGCAGTCGGAACTGTCGGTCATCGCCTTTGGCTTCATGATAGTCTTGCCGGTATTGTTTGCCGGCGGCGGCATACTGGTCTGGTGGCGGAGGCGCAACCGCTAAATGCACAGGCGATGGATCATCAATGCGGCGTTGCTGGCAGCGGCGGTCGTTCTGGGGGCCACACTCTGGTCAAACCCGCGCTCCCGCGCAGCCGCCACTTTGCCTGCGCTCACACCCTTCAAGCCCGCGGCGGTCACGCGGATCGCGCTGCAACGCCCCGGCCATGCGACCATCCGCCTCGTCCGGGACCCGCACGGCCACTGGCAGCTCTCCGCACCCTTTCCGGCGCGGGCCGACCGCTTCCGCGCCGCCGCCGTGGCCGATGTCGCCAATGCCACCGTGCAGGATCACTTCCCGGCACCCGCCGATCTGGCGCGCTACGGCCTGGCCGCGCCCCAGGCGGTCCTGCGTCTAAACGGCGTGTCAATCGAGCTCGGCGCGCGCCAGCCTTTTGCGCCACTGCGCTATGTGCTGGTCGGCCATACCGTGGACCTGATCCCGGCTGAGGCCATTCACCCCGCGCGTCTTACCGTAGACAGCTTCCTGTCGACGCGCCTGCTTGGTCGCGCTATTCACCCACGGGCCTTTCTAATGCCGGCCTTTACCGTGGCGCGCGTCAAGGGCATCTGGCGCCTGACACCGGCATCAAGCCGGATTTCCAACGATCATATCAACAGTTTCGTGGACAAATGGCGCTACGCGCGCGCCTTGCAGGTGACGCGCTACCGCGGCAAAGGGACGATTCTTGGCCGCGTCACGATCCGTTACGAGAGGCGCGCGGCCAGTCACCCGCGGCACGGCTTGCTGCACATCGACATCCTCGCAACGACACCCGAGGTGGTGCTGCTGCGGCCCCGGGAACGCCTTGCCTACCACTTCCCGCAGGAGATTGGCGAGCGCATGCTCCATATTGCGCCCTGATGCCGGAGCTGCCCGAAGTCGAGACGACCCGTCGCGGTCTTGCGCCCCTTGTCACCGGACGGCGGATCACCGACGTGATCGTGCGCGAGCCGCGCCTGCGCTGGACGATTCCCGCAACACTGCCGGGCCAGGTCCGCGGCCGTTGCATAGATGCCGTTGCGCGCCGCGGGAAGTATCTGTTGTTTTCCCTGGATGACGGCAGTTGCCTCATCATTCATCTCGGCATGTCCGGCAGTCTGCGCCTGGTCGACACCACCAGGGCGCCCGGCCGCCACGAACCCTTCGATATCCACGTGGATTCCGGAATGAGTCTGCGCCTGCGCGATCCGCGGCGCTTCGGGGCGCTGCTCTGGACTGAAGACTGGCGCCGCCATGCCCTTTTGAAGGATCTGGGCCCCGAACCGCTCGATGGGGCGCTTCAGGGCGATTACCTGTATGACGCCTCGCGCAACCGCACAATCGCCGTGCGCGACTTCCTCATGAACAGTCACATGATCGTCGGCATTGGCAACATTTATGCCAATGAAGCGCTGTTTGTCGCGGGTATCGACCCGCGCCGGGCCGCCGGTCGCATTGGACGAAGCCGCTACGGTCGCCTATCATATGCCGTGATCTCGGTTCTCGAGAGCGCAATCGCCCATGGCGGGACCACCCTGCGGGATTTTGCAGGCAGCGATGGGCGTCCTGGCTATTTTCAGCAGACATTGCGCGTGTACGGGCGCGAGGGGGATCGTTGCCCGGACTGTGGCGCACCGATCGTGCGGCAAACGCTGTCTGGACGCAGTTGCTTTTTCTGCCGGCACTGCCAGCATTGAAGAGGGACCCCGCACAGGCGCTGCGGGGGCTCCCTCATAAAAAAGGGGGTTCCATGGGTGCAAATACTGCGATCGAGGCACGCTTCGAGGCCTATGGCCGGTGGCGGGTGGATCTCGCGCGCGAACTCGAGAACCTGCGTGGATGGCTGACCGAACAGGGTCTGGCCCAGGGGCAGAGCGAAACCCACATCGATCGCATGCTGACGGCGCTGCATGACGACAAGCTCCATCTGGCCTTCGTTGCCGAGTTTTCCCGGGGCAAGTCGGAACTGATCAACGCGCTGTTCTTCGGCGGCTCCGGCCAGCGGCTTCTGCCCTCGAGCGCCGGCCGCACGACCATGTGTCCGACGGAACTCTTCTACAATCCCGACATGGCGCCGTCTCTGCAGCTGCTGCCCATCGAGTCGCGGGAAAACGGCGCGCCGATCACGGAACTGAAAGGCTTCCCGGAGCAATGGCAGACCCTGCCGCTGCCTCTCGATAATCCCGGGGCCATCGCGGCGGCCCTTCAGCACATCGCCCAGACCAAAACGGTCACGGCCGCCCGCGCCCAGGCGCTCGGCTTTACGGTCACCCGGGATGCGGGTCAAAACGGCATCATCGCCGATGAAAAGGGCGAAGTGGAGATCCCGCGCTGGCGCTACGCCCTGATCAACTACCCCCATCCGCTCCTGAAGGATGGGCTCGTCATTCTCGATACGCCCGGCCTGAATGCCCTCGGTGCCGAACCGGAACTGACACTGAACACGCTGCCAAACGCCCACGCAGTCCTGTTCGTCCTGGCCGCCGACACCGGGGTCACGCAATCGGAGATCGGCGTCTGGCGCCAGCATGTCGAAGGCAGCCACAAAGGCCGTCTGGTGGTCCTGAACAAGGTGGACGGCCTGTGGGATGACCTGAAGACGGAAACCGACGTGAAACGGGAGATCGCCCGTCAGGTCGAGGAAACAGCCCGCCACCTGAACGTCGCTCCCAACCGGGTGTATCCGGTGTCGGCGCAAAAGGCGCTGAGCGGCAAGATCAAGCACGATATTCCGCTCATCAGCCGCAGCGGCATCGAGGTCCTCGAACGCGCGCTCGCCGACGAGCTGCTGCCAAGCAAAGGCGGTATCGTCGCCGAGACGGTGGCGGCGGAATTCCGCGAAGTCGAAATCAGCGTTCGGCAGCTGGTCGACCAGCGGCTGCAGGGCTTGCGCGAGCATTTCGATGAGCTAAACGGTCTCAATGGCAAGAACATGGATGTCATTGAGCACATGATGGAGAAGGTACGCAACGACAAGATCGAATTCGACCGGGCCATGCAGCGCTTTCACGCGACGCGCAACATCTTTTCGCAGCAAAGCGCCGCGCTCTATGACTGCCTCAGCATCAAGCGGCTCGACCGCATGATTGCCGAAACCAAGAAAAGCATGGAACGCAGCCTCACCACCGGCGGCCTGAAGTCCGCGATGCAGGGGTTTTTGACCCACTCGG
>JAJYHH010000103.1 GCA_021784845.1 Pseudomonadota bacterium | reverse complement strand
CTTGGCAAGATGGGCCTGAACATGGCCAGGAGACTGCTGGCGGACCAGCATGAGGTCATCGGCCTCGATCATCACCCGGAGAACCGCGAGGAACTGGTTGCGGCGGGGAGTCGCGCCACCGGCACCCTTGAGAGCCTCGTGGCGGCGTTGACTGGGCCACGCATGGTCTGGCTGATGATTCCGGCAGGTGCCTCTACAGAAGAGGCTCTGACGCGCCTGCAAGGGCTTCTTGGGCGGGGCGACCTCGTCATCGACGGCGGCAACACGCTCTACCAGGACTCGATGCGGCGCGCGGAAACCTTTGCGGCTCTGGGCATCGATTATCTCGATGCCGGCACCAGCGGGGGCATCTGGGGACTGAAAATCAGCGATTGCCTGATGGTGGGGGGTCCAGAGGCCGCATTTCGTCGCGCTGAACCCGTGTTTGCGGCACTGGCACCACCCCAGGGCTATCGTCACGTCGGCCCGAGCGGGGCCCGCCATTTTGCCAAAATGGTCCACAATGGCATCGAATACGGATTGCCGGAAACTTATGCCGAAGGTTTCGAATTGCTGAATGCCGCGCCGGGTGCGCTCGACTTGCCTGACCTTGCGCGCCTCTGGAATCAAGACAGCGTCGCGCGATCGTGGCTCCTTGAGCTCGCCGGCGAAGCGCTTGCCAATCCCGGCTTTGGCGATATCAGCGACTATGTCGAGGACTCGGGCGAGGGACGCTGGGCCGTGACAGAAGCCATCGAACGCGATGTGCCAGCGCGCGTGATCACTCTTGCGCTCCTAAACCGGGCCGCCCTGCGCCGGGAATTCGGCGGCCACAGGGTGCATGCCTCATGACGGACAAGCCCCAGCCCTGCGTTCTTCTCCTGTTTGGCGCCACGGGTGATCTGACGCGCCGGAAGCTTATGCCGGCCCTCTACCAACTGCACGTTCGTGGTCTGCTACCCCCCCATTTCGCCGTACTCGGCGCAGGCCGCCAGCCGCTAGGAAACGAGCAGTTTCGCACGCTGATGCGCGAGGCCTGCGAAGCATTCTGTCCGACCCCGCCGGATGACGCACAATGGCGGTCCTTCGCCGGGTGTCTTTATTATGAGGCCGGCCATTTCACTGACCAGACGCTCTTTCAGCGGCTCAACATGTCGCTGCGGGAGATCGATCACCGTCACCACACACGGGGTAACCGCCTCTTTTACCTGGCGACCCTGCCAAGCAGCTACCCGCTTCTGGTCAAGCAGCTGCGTGATGCCGAAATGGTCAACCACAATCCGGGACACCCTTTCACCCGGCTGATGGTGGAAAAGCCCTTTGGCCGCGATCTGGCCTCCGCCATAGCCCTGAACGACGAAATCGCTGGCGTGTTTCGCGAAGACCAGGTCTACCGGATCGATCACTATCTGGGCAAGGAGACAGTGCAGAACATCCTTGTCCTGCGCTTTGGCAATGCTATCTTCGAGCCGTTGTGGAATCGCGTCCATATCGATCACGTGCAGATCACTGCGGCTGAAAGCATCGGTATCGAAGGCCGCGGCAATTACTATGAGGAGACCGGGGTACTGAGCGACATGGTGCAGAACCATCTCCTGCAGGTCTTGAGCCTCGTGGCCATGGAGCCGCCGTTATCGTTCGAGGCCGATGCGATCCGCGACAAGAAGACGGAAGTCTTCCGCGCCCTGCGCCGTTTTTACGACGCCGATGACGTCATCGCACGGACCGCACGCGGCCAATACGGACGCAGCGCGGATGGACAACTGGTCGGCTATCGCGAAGAACCCCTGGTCGATCCGCAGTCACCCGTCCCGACGTTCGTGGCGCTGAAGGCGTTCATCGACAACTGGCGCTGGCAGGGCGTGCCTTTTTACATCCGCACCGGCAAGCGGCTTGCCCAGACAACAACCGAAGTGGCCATTCACTTTCGTCAAATCCCTTTCTGTCTTTTCGGCCAGGAACAAGTGTGCTCGCGCATTGCGCCGAACACGCTGATTTTGCGCATCCAGCCACGTGAGGCGATCGGCCTCAGTTTCGGAGTCAAGGCGCCCGGAAGCGAGACCAGCGTCGACAACGCATTAATGCAGTTCACCTACGGGAAACATTTCGACGGCGAGTTGCCGCTGGCCTATGAACGCCTGCTCACGGATGCGATGCGCGGCTACGCGGCACTGTTCGCCAGACGCGACTCCGTCGAGGAGGCGTGGCGCTTCATCACGCCGATTCTCGAGACCTGGGCTACACGGCCGCCCACCGACTTCCCCGATTATGCCGCGGGCAGCGACGGTCCGCCGTGCGCAACCGAACTGCTCGCCCGCGACGGCCGGGTGTGGCGGCCGCTCGAAAGCTGATGACAGCGCTGGTGGTCGCCGACACCCCGGAAGGCCTGGCGCAGATGCTGGCGCAACACCTCCTCTGTCGGCTGCAGGCGGCCGCCTTTCGCGGGGAGACCCTGCGCGTGGCGCTGTCTGGGGGGCGCACGCCGGAGGCCTTCTACCGGATCCTTGGTACTCATAGTGCCGACTGCCCGTGGTCATCTCTCGAAATCTTTTTCAGTGATGAACGGGCCGTGCCCCCGGATCACGCCGACAGCAATTACGGCATGGCCTACGAGGCGTGGCTGAAAACAGCCGCCAGCAACACGGTCATTCATCGCATTCGCGGGGAAGAAGGCGCCGAGCAGGCCGCGCGCGAGTATCAGGCGGTGATACGCGCGGCAGGCACCCTGGATCTGATTCTGCTCGGACTGGGATCCGACGGTCACACGGCGTCCCTGTTTCCGACAGACCCGGCGTGGCAGGCGCCCGACCCGGTTCTGGCGATTCCGGCCAACGGGGATCGGATCGGCCGCGTGTCCCTGGGATTATCGACACTTGCCGCGGGCCGGGAACGCTGGCTGATCGCGCAAGGCGCGGACAAGATCGCGGCGTTGCGCGGCGCGCTGGCAGCTGACGGCCGTACACCCATTGCCGAACTGATGCGCAGGGCACCGGTGACGGCGTGGGTCGATCGAACGCTGGCGCAAGGCCTGTGCCCCTGAGAGCGCGGGGTGGCAAGGCGGACACGGCCATCGGACCGGGAGCCGCGGGACTTCCGGGGAAGACGATCGGGGGGGCAGGAATCGCCGCTTCAGGAAAAGGAATTGACAGCGGGCCCACCGACCGGATAGAACCTTTCTGACCCGACATCGTGCAGGAGAAGGATATGCCATTGGTTCTCGTCATCCACGTGCTGGCGGCCGTGATCTGGGTGGGTGGTATGTTCTTCGCGCACCAGATCCTGCGCCCTGCCATGCAGCCCCTCGAACCGGGCATACGCCTGCCGCTGTGGTCACGGACATTCGCACGCTTCTTTCCATGGGTCTGGTCTGCCGTGATCCTGCTGCCGGCGACGGGTTATTTCCTGATGGGTCGCTGGTTCGGATTCGCCCATGCGCCCCTTTTCGTGAATCTGATGCAGGGGCTTGGCATCATCATGATCCTGATCTACCTGCATGTCTTCTTCGCCCCCTATGCGCGGCTAAAGCGCGCCCTGGCCGCCAATGATCTGCCGACGGCGGGGCAGGCCATCAGCCAGATCCGCGTTCTGGTCGGCACCAACACCCTGCTCGGCCTGCTCACCATCGCCATCGCCGTAGCGGGCGGCCATTAGGACAGGACGCCGCATGCGGCGTTATCATGGGCGTTTGACCGCGGGAGCCACCCTATGCGACCCACCGAACCCGCCATTGGCTTCGTCAGCCTCGGCTGCCCGAAGGCCGTGGTTGACGCCGAGCACATCCTGACGCGCCTGCGCGCCGAGGGCTACCGCACTGTCGGCGGCTATGATGAGGCGGATCTGGTCATCATCAACACCTGTGGCTTCATCGACAGCGCCGTAACCGAATCACTGGACGCGATCGACGAGGCCGTGCAGGCCAACGGACGGGTGATTGTCACGGGCTGCCTGGGCAGCCGCGCAGACACCATCCGCGCACGCTATCCCCAGGTTCTGGCCATTACCGGGCCCCACGACGATCAGGCAGTCATAGCGGCGGTGCATCGGCATCTGCCAAGACCCCATGACCCCTTTCTCGACCTCGTGCCACCCCAGGGTATCCGCCTGACGCCCACCCATTACGCCTACCTGAAGATTTCGGAAGGCTGCAATCACCGCTGCCGATTCTGCATCATTCCGTCTTTGCGTGGCCCGCTGGTCAGCCGGCCCCTGGGCGACATCGTTCAGGAAGCCGAAACGCTGGTACGCGCAGGCGTGCGCGAGATTCTGGTCGTATCCCAGGACACGAGCGCATACGGCGCAGACACCAAACACCGCGTCGGCTTCGTCGGCGGGCGGGCGGTGCGCATGTCGTTTGCAGAGCTTGTCCGCGAGCTCGGGCGACTGGGCGTATGGGTGCGACTGCACTATGTCTACCCCTATCCATCGGTGGAAGACATTCTGCCGCTTCTCGACATCGAGGGCGTCCTGCCGTATCTGGATGTTCCTTTCCAGCATGCCCATCCGCGAGTCCTGCAGGCAATGCTGCGGCCCGCGGGCCGGGTTCATCCGCTTGCCTGCATCAAGGCCTGGCGCAGTATCCGCCCTGACCTCGTCATCCGCAGCACCTTCATCGTCGGCTTCCCCGGAGAAACGGAGGAAGAGTTCACGACGTTACTGGATTTTGTTGCGGATGCGGGCATCGATCGGCTCGGCGCCTTCACCTATTCCCCTGTAGAGGGGGCGGCCGCCAATGCCTTGGCGGATCCGGTACCAGAGGCAGTTCGCGAAGAGCGCCTTGAACGGCTCATGACACATCAGGCGGCAGTCAGTGCGGCCCGGCTCGCCCGCCGTGTAGGCCAGACCTGCGATGTCTTGATCGACGCAACGACTGATCAGGGTCTCATCGGCCGCAGTTACGCCGAGGCGCCCGACATTGATGGGGTATTCCATGTACAGGGAAAAGGACGGGTCGGCGAGCGGGTGCGGGTCCGCGTGACAGACAGCGACACACATGATCTGTTTGCGGTTGTATCCTGACAACACGCCCGGACACACCCGCAGCCGCCGAAAGACTCCTCAGCCGAGACTGTCGCGCACCTTCTCCAGCTTGGTGCGCACTTGCCAACCAAGCTCGGTCACCTGCGCATTGTTGACAAGAGCCAGAACCGAGACCGGATCCATGAAGGATACCCGGATCTTGCCACCGGACTGTTCCTGCAACAGCACATTGCACGGCAACAAAAGACCGATGTCGGGTTCCGCGGCGATGGCCTGGCTCGCGAGCGTGGGATTGCAGGCGCCCAGAATGGAATAGCGCGCCATGTCTTTGCCGAGTTTCGCCTTCAGGGTGGCACTGACATCTATCTCGGTCAGAACACCAAAACCTTCCGTCTTTAACGCCTCGACTACCTTCGTGCGCACATCGTCAAAGCTGCCACCTACTTCCGTGTCAAATCCGTAGGCCACTTCATTTTCTTTGAGCATGTTGCGTTCCTCATGCATTTTTCTTGGTGATGCCGATATTAGCGGCGGTGCCCGGGCCAGGGGATAGGCGAACCACTCCCACATACCGTACGACGCAGGCGCTCGCCCAAGACTTCCGCAAGGGCCACGGGCACCTGATTCATAAGTAGTCCCGCGCCCGCATGGTAGAGATGGAGCCGGCAGGCCACAGGCTCATGCAATCTGCGGTCTGCGCCCTCAAAATCAACCCACGCCATGAGCGGGAAATCCTTGATCAGCGAGCAGGCCACCCATTGCCTGCGCTCGAGAGTGACACGCACACGCAGGTCGTTCAACTCGACCTCGTACGGGTTGCAGAAGCGCCCCAGAGCAAGACGCACCTTGTTGAAGCAGTCCGCCTCCACCAGTCTGGACAATGTCCTGATCGGTGCTGCATTCGTGAGATCATAGACCACGGGCACCTCACTGCGCCTGCCGCCTCGATTCAGTATCCCACAAATCGCCAGTGGCATCGACGGCCTTTGTGAATCTGCCCGCCTAGACGTGACAACGCCGCCCGCAGGCGGCGTTGTCAGATTGCTGCTGCCGGAAAAATCAGTTGACGCGTGGATCGAGCTCACCGCGCGCGTAGCGCTTGCTCATCTCTTCGAGATCGATGACGCGGATTTTCGACGCCTGACCGGCGGATCCGAAGGCCTCGTAGCGGGCCTTGCAGATCTCCTTGCCCGCCTGGACCGAATCCTTCATGAACTTCCGGGGATCGAAATTCTTTGGATTCTTGGCCAGATTACGGCGGATGGCACCCGTGATCGCCAGACGCAGGTCCGTGTCGATGTTCACTTTCCGCACGCCATTCTTTATGCCTTCCTGGATCTCCTTCACCGGCACGCCATAGGTTTCGCCGATGTCGCCACCGTATTCGTGGATGATCTTCAGCCATTCCTGCGGGACCGAGGAAGAACCGTGCATCACCAGATGGGTATCCGGAATGCGCCTGTGGATCTCCTTGATGCGGTTGATGGCCAGGATATCGCCTGTCGGAGGCCGGGAGAACTTGTAAGCGCCGTGGCTGGTGCCGATGGCGATGGCCAAGGCGTCCACGCGTGTCTTCTTCACGAAGGCGGCGGCCTGTTCGGGGTCCGTCAGAAGCTGATCATGGGAAAGCTTGCCCTCGGCACCCGAACCGTCTTCTTCGCCCGCCATGCCCGACTCGAGGGAACCCAGGCAACCCAGCTCGCCTTCCACCGAGACGCCTACGGCGTGCGCCATATCGACCACGCGTGACGTCACGTCCACATTGTACTCAAAGCTCGAAGGCGTCTTCATGTCTTCCTTCAGCGACCCGTCCATCATGACGGAGCTAAAGCCCGACCGGATCGAACGCTGGCACACAGCCGGACTGGCCCCATGATCCTGGTGCATGACGATCGGGATATGCGGGTACTGCTCGAGCGCCGCCAGAATCAGGTGGCGCAGGAACGGCTCGCCGGCATAACTGCGGGCGCCGGCAGAGGCTTGCACGATCACCGGGCTGTCGGTTTCGACCGCAGCCTGCATGATCGACTGGATCTGTTCCATGTTGTTGACATTGAACGCGGGCACACCGTAACCGTGTTCCGCCGCGTGGTCCAACAACTGACGCAGGGATACCATGGGCATGTTGCTCTCCTTAAACTTTTTTCTCGGTAGTAATGGCCAGGCTCACTCGCTCGCGGCGAATTCTCCAACACGGACGATTTTCATCGTATTCGTGCCGCCCGGCTTGGCCAGCGGTTCGCCGATACTCAGGATGGCGAGGTCACCGTCACGAACCGCGCCGCGCCTGCGGAGCTCATCGATCGCCTCGGTCATGATCTGCATGGGATCGGAGGATGTCAGTGAAAAACCCACCGGATAAACACCCCGGTACAGCGTCACCTTTCTACGGGTTTCCACGTGCGGCGTCAAGGCGTATATGGGTACGGCGGAGCTCATGCGGGACATCCACAGCGCCGTCGATCCGGATTCGGTGAGTGCTGCGATGGCGCGTACTGGCAGGTGATTGGCGCTGTACATCACGGCCATGGCAATGGCCTCGTCCACGCGCTCGAAGTGATTGGCCATGCGGTGCATGGAGTACACCGCCTCGTCCTCTTTCTCTGCCTCGCGACAGACGCGATCCATGGCGGCGACTGCGGCCACCGGATGTTTTCCGGTTGCCGTTTCCGCCGACAGCATCACCGCATCCGTACCATCAAGAACCGCATTCGCGACATCCGACACCTCGGCCCGCGTCGGAATGGCGTTTTCGATCATCGACTCCATCATCTGCGTGGCCGTGATCACGACTTTATTCATCTTGCGCGCGAGCCGGATGATGCGTTTCTGCACGGGCGGCAACGCCGCGTCACCGATCTCCACACCCAGATCGCCACGGGCCAGCATGACCACATCGGAGACCCGGATGATCTCGTCGATCGCCTCGACCGCCTCGGCGCGCTCAATCTTCGCGCAAATACCGCCGGTCCCGCCCGCCGCCCGCAACAGGGCACGCGCCTCCTCGATGTCCTGTGCATTGCGCGGAAAAGACACGGCAAGATAATCCGCCTGCAGCCTTGCCGCCCACTTGATGTCCTCGCGGTCCTTGTCCGTCAGGGCCTCCGCGGAAAGACCGCCACCCTGGCGGTTCACGCCCTTGCTGTCCGACAGCTCACCGCCGACAACGACACGGCAGATGATCTGGTTGCCGGTGACCTCGTCGACCCACAGCACAACCCGGCCATCGTCGAGAAGCAGTGTGGCACCCCGTGCAACATCCTGGGGCAGGGCCTTGTAGGTCACACCAACACGCGCCTCATCGCCCTCCTTGAGGGACATATCCGCATCGATAATGAATCGCTGTCCTTCCTCCAGCCGGATCCGTTTGTTCTTGAATCGGCCGATACGGATCTTGGGGCCCTGCAGATCCACCAGGACACCGATCTGCCTCCCATGCGCATTGGCCCGATCACGGATCATCTCGACCCGGCGGGCATGCACTTCTGGCAAGTCATGGGAGAAATTCACACGGACAACATCGACACCCGCGACGATCAGCTTATCGAGTACCTTGGGATCATCCGTTGCGGGACCGAGTGTGGCAACAATCTTGGTTCGACGCTGCATATGGGTTACGCACCGCCACAGGCGACACGGACTACGAAAACCTGACTCATGACCTCTCCATGCCGACGCGTCGCCGCGTCGGCCCACTTCTGTGCATCACTCCTGCCTGCGCGTATCAATCCTGGGCACGTTCTTCCAGAATCGCCACCGCCGGCAGGATTTTGCCTTCCAGAAACTCAAGGAACGCACCGCCACCCGTGGATATGTACGAGATCTTGTCACCGACCCCATACTTGCTCACAGCCGCGAGTGTATCCCCGCCACCTGCAATGGAAAACGCCGTGCTGCCGGCGATGGCGGTCGCCAGCGCCTGCGTGCCGGCGCCAAACTGATCGAACTCGAACACGCCGACGGGCCCGTTCCAGACGATCGTTCCCGCCTTCTGCAAAAGATCCGCAAACATCTTCGATGTCCTGGGACCCACATCGAAGATCATATCGTCGGCCGTGACAGCCGCCGCATCCTTGAGGGTCGCCACGGCAGTTGGCGAAAACTCCTTGCCGCACACCACGTCGACCGGGATTGGAATGGAAGCGCCGCGCGCCGCCATCTCCTGCATGAGTTTCCTGGCTGTGTCCACCAAATCCAGCTCGGCCAGAGACTTGCCGATCGGCAGGCCAGCGGCGGCCATAAAGGTGTTGGCAATGCCGCCGCCCACGATCAACTGATCCACACGCCTGGCCAGACTTTCGAGAACGACGAGCTTGGTCGACACCTTGGAGCCGCCGACAATGGCGACAAGGGGCCGCTTCGGATTCTGCAGGGCCTTACCGAGCGCATCGAGCTCGGCGGCAAGCAGCGGACCTGCGCAGGCCACCTTGGCATACTTGGCCACACCGTGCGTCGAGGCCTGCGCCCGATGCGCCGTACCGAACGCATCCATGACGAAGACGTCACACAGCGCCGCCATCTTGCGGGCCAGATCCTCGTTGTTCTTCTTTTCGCCCTTGTTGAAGCGGACGTTCTCACAAAGCACGACGTCACCGTCTTTCATGCCAGGGACGCCGTTCAGCCAGTCGGCGACCAGACGCACCGGCTTGCCCAGCAATTTGCCGAGATGATCGGCCACCGGCTTCAACGAATACTTCTCGTCTGGCACACCCTCTTCAGGGCGACCGAGATGTGACATGAGCATCACCCGCGCGCCCTGAGACTGCGCAAGACGGATGGTGGGCAGACTCGCCTGGATGCGCGTGTCATCGGCGACGGCACCATCCTTCAGGGGCACGTTCAGATCTTCCCGAATCAGGACCCGTAGCCCGGCGAGCTTCAGGTCGGCCATCTTCTTGATGCGCATCGAACGCCCCCTAGCGTGCCTGCATCAGCGCGACAGTCGTGTCGAGCATGCGGTTCGAGAAACCCCACTCATTGTCGTACCAGGCCAGAACCTTGACGAGCGTGCCTTCCATGACCTTGGTGAGACTGGACTCATAGATTGACGACGCCGGATTGTGGTTGAAATCGACCGACACGAGAGGCTTGTCGTTGTATGTCAAAATGTTCTTCAGCTCACCGTCGGCCGCAGCCTTCATGATCCCATGAATCTCTTCCTTGGTGGTGGCGCGCTTTGCTGTGAACGTAAGATCAACAAGCGAGACATTGATGGTGGGCACGCGAACTGCGAAGCCATCCAGCTTGCCATTCAGATCGGGCAGCACCAGGCCGACCGCGGCGGCAGCGCCGGTCTTCGTCGGAATCATCGACTGGGTAGCCGACCGCGCGCGACGCAGATCGCTGTGATACACATCGGTCAGGACCTGGTCATTGGTGTAGGAATGAACGGTCGTCATCAGACCATGCACGATGCCGATCTTGTCGTTTAGCGGCTTGACCAGTGGCGCCAGACAGTTGGTCGTGCAGGATGCGTTCGAGATAATCGTGTCGCTTGCCTTCAGCGTCTTGTGGTTCACGCCGTAGACGATGGTCGCATCCACATCCTTGCCGCCCGGCGCAGAAATGATGACCTTTTTTGCGCCCGCCTTCAGATGGGCCGACGCCTTCTCCTTGGTGGTAAAAAAGCCCGTGCACTCGTGCACGACATCGACATTGAGCTCCTTCCAGGGCAGCTGGGCCGGATCGCGGTTGGACAGCACGCGGATCTTGGCGCCGTTGACGATCATGTACTCGCCTTCGACGCTGACGGTGCCGTGGAAACGGCCGTGGACCGTATCGTACTGGGTCAGGTGCGCATTGATTTCCGGGCTGCCCAGATCATTGATTGCAACGATCTCGATCTCCTTGTTGCGGCCTGATTCATAAAGGGCCCGCAAGACGTTGCGCCCGATCCGACCATAGCCATTAATCGCGACTCGAATAGCCATTGCCACATCTCCCGATAATGAAAAATTCGTGTAAAGAACGGCGGCGCCACGAGCGGCCGCCGCGCGGTTACTTCAGGAGCGCTTCCACCGTCTCGGTGACACGCTGCACTGTCAGCCCAAAATACTCAAAGAGCGCCTCAGCCGGCGCTGAATCGCCGAACCGGTCTATGCCGATGACCTGGCCGTCCAGCCCGACGTATTTGCGCCAGTACGCCGTGACACCCGCCTCGATCGC
>JAJYHH010000111.1 GCA_021784845.1 Pseudomonadota bacterium | reverse complement strand
TTTCAATTATAGCGTCTCAATTGAGCAACGCAGAGATCAAAAGGCTAAGAGCAAGGGCCGCAATATGGGTCAAAAGCCACCCGTATAACGATTGTCCGGAATGTCGCGGCTGATTGACTAAGACCGCTATGTGTCAGATATACGCCGACGGGCCGGGACGCCCGCCTAGGCGGACGCGTATCGTTCCGCCGTTGCGGGCAATCTCAGGCGGCAGCGGTGAAACTGGTGGCGCGGTTGCGCGGGGCGTGGGTGGAGGTGCGGATGGTAGGGTGAATGATCAGCAACCGCCTGTAGGCTCAAGGCAAGAGCATCAAGCGAGCGGTGTTGACGGGACGCTTCCCGCAGATTGGTTAGGCCGATTTGGAGCGCGCAGTACGCTCGCGGAGCAAACCAACCTGTTTAATGAAGTTACGTCGGTCTTCTTCTGGAAGCTCAAGAATGAACGTGTACTTATTACCCAATCCATTGAATGATGCTCCGACAACAAATGCACGTGTGTAATCGACAATCCATACTCGATCATGAAGTTCTTCTGTCTTTCGACAGGTCAACCTTATGCCGCGGTCCTGGCATAATTTGGTGAATCCCTCCGCAACTTTAACGTCTCGCTTTCTTGGTTTTACAAACAGTTCGATGGCCTCGACGGTTTTCGGGATTACGTCTTTAACACAAGCTAGGTAGCCTTCTGTTGATGCCTTGCTGTTGGATAGCAAGAAATAGGGATCACAGATGACAAGCTGTTTAGCCCCAGAAAAACCGCGGGACATGTGTTCAATTGCCTCACATCTGGCAGCATCTCCGACACCCGTCATCAGCTGCATAATGTTGCTGCCTTCTTCGCTGGCCATGCGGCATGAAGCAGTGGGACGCTCCAGGAGCGCATCCACTTTTCGTTCTAAGCGACGAAGGCGATATTCAAACTCTTTATTCCAGAAAGGGTAAAGGAGCCCCTCACTACAAATTTTCCGCAGCGCATCACGATCACTGTCGCTGTGCTCAACAATTGCAATCAACTCTTTCAGGTGTTCGATCAGAAGTTCTTTGCGTGGCATGGAAGGCTCCCCAAATAGACCCAACACGAAGCAGATCCCGGATCCGGGAATAACGATGGATGTTCAACCTGTGCCGGCGCCGTGTCAATTAGACCAGAACCGCAACTGAACTGGGTCAGAGCCACTTAATCGTTGCGATCGACTCTGAAGCCGCTCGGAAGTCCAGCGCTTCAGAGTCGCGGAAAGCGGGTCGAAAGCGGGTCAGAGCGACTTCCCCTGTCTGCCAGTTGCTGTGATCGGTGTGTACGTGCCGCTGTCGGATGCGCTGCGATGTACACTTTGACGTACATCGGCCATCCGGAGCCCTGCCATGCCTGAAGCCACCTTCACCGAACTGCGCAACCACGCCAAGGCCTGGTTCGATCTGGTCGAAGCCGGGCAGACCGTGCGCGTGCTGCGCAATGGCAAGCCCATTGCCGAGATCCACCCCGTCGCCCCGCAGACCCCATCGTGGAAGCAGCGCCAGGCGCGCCCGCTGCGCCTCCCGCGCGGCAAATCGATCAGCCGCCTGATCCTCGAAGAACGCGGCGACTGATGCGCGTCTTTTTCGACTCCTCGGCCTTCGCCAAGCGCTACATCCTCGAACCCGGCAGCGCCGAAGTGCAGACCTGGTGCGAGCGCGCCAGCGAGCTGGCGCTGGCGGTCATCGCCGTGCCGGAGCTGATCTCGGCCTTCTGCCGCCTGCGGCGCGAGGGCCGCATCACCCCCGCGCACTACCGGCAGATCAAGCACGACTTCATGCACGACATCAGCGATGCGCTGATCTGCGAGATCACGCCCGCGGTCGTGCAAACCGCGGTCAAGGCCCTGGAAAGCCACCCGCTGCGCGGCATGGACGCCCTGCATCTCGGCGCCGCATCGGCCTGCGAGGCTGCGGTGTTCGTCTCCGCCGATGCACGCCAGTGTCACGCCGCCGAGGCGCTGGGTCTGAAAGTGGTGAAGCTGTGAAACGCGCCCGCGCCCGCAGGCAGCTTTCGACACCCTGCGTCTCGAGACCACGCGCCGGGCTGAACTGGGTCAGTGGCTGAACTGGGTCAGAGCCACTTAATTGCGCCAAACAGGGGCAAGATCGAATTCGGGCAGGACTTGCTCGTCGTAGGCTTCGCCGCGGGCGAAGCGCCGCAATTCCTCGGTCAGTTCCCGATTGGCGCGGCGGTTGGTCGAACCGACGCGTACATAGACGTCGGCATCGAGGCCTGCGCGTTTGAGGTAGTGGGGCCGGCCGGCGCTCGGATACACCTGGACGGCCACGACGTGGGTGCGACGCCAGGGCAGTATCGCCAGCTCCGGCATCAGACGCGGGTGAATGGAGTCGCTGACCAGGCTCGCCAGACGTTCTTCCACCGCCAGCGGGTCGGCGACGCCGCGGATATGCCGCGTCTTGTCCTCCACGCCGAGCAGCAGCGTGCCGCCCGCCGTATTGGCGAATGCCACCCGTCGCTGGGTCGAACTGGGTCAGGGTCGAACTGGGTCAGAGCCACTTAATTGCGATCTCGGTGACGCGATCCAGCCGCTCCTGCGAGATTCGTTGCGACGGCCGCAGGCTCAGGCGCCCGGCGATGGCGTTGACGTGCCGATTCATGCCTTTTGCACCCTGGCTTCCCACTGTGGCCGGTACAATTTCATCATGGCGTCCAAGCTCTCCAGTACCAATCCCTACCTGCGCGATCCCAAGCAGCGCCAACGCAGTGGAAAACCGGTGGAAAACCCGGGTCAGGTTGCACTTTTCAGAAACCGCACTCTGACCCCGGTTTTCAGATTCCCGTTGTGCATTTCATTTTGGACCTCGGTTTCCTCATGACCCATTCGGATTTGCTAAGGTGACCGCCGTTCTCTTCCAGGCATCCAGGGTCTGCATGCGCGCCAGCCAGCGCTGCACGTTGGCGAACGGGCCGATGGGGAGCTTCTCCGGCGCGGTGGCGGCCAGCAGGCTGGTCAACGGGGTGACGATGGCGAAGTCGGCGAGCGAGAGCGCGCTGCCGCACATCCAGTCGCGACCGGCGAGGTGCGCATCGAGGACACCGACGAACTCGCGCACCAGATCTTCGCCGCGCTTGACTTCGGCGGGGTCGGGGCCGCCCAGCCCGATCAGGCGCTTGATGGCGTGCTCCCTGTTCAAAATCCCGACGGCGGACGCGAGATGCCCCCCGCACCAGAACAGCCAGCGGTTGACGTCGGCCCGCGCGCGGATCTCGGTCGGATAAAGGGTCTGTCCGGGCGTTTTGTCCGCCAGGTACTGCATGATGGCGTGCGATTCCCAAAGGACGAAGCCGTCGTCCTCGAGCACGGGCACCCGGTGGTTGGGATTCAACTTGAGAAAATGCGGTTGACGCTGTTCCCCCTTTTGCAGATCGACCAGCACGAGCTCGACCGGTACCTCGAGGTGCAAAGCCGTCATGACGGCGCGGCGGGAGCAGTCGGAATAGGGGTGGTGGTAAAGGCGCATCATTGATTGTCTCTCGCTGGCGTTGATGGAGAAATGATGATGCGCCGCGATCGCGTCAGTTCTTGTCAGCAGCGTTCGGTCTGCTCGCATGCGAGCGATCGGATGCTGCGTGCTGCCGTTGCCACTGCTTCGTGAGTTCCCGCCTTGACCGCGGACAGGATGCGCCGGTGGGCTCGAGGCTCACGATGCGGTCGGCGCGGAAATGCCGGAAGTCTCCCCTCAGCTCGCACCAGGCGGCGACCAGTTGCACGCCCTCGAAGAACGCGAGCGCCACCGGCCAGATCACGCGCTCCGTTTCGGCGCCCGCGAGGCTGATGTAGCGGATCTTGAGCTTGTGCTCGCGACGGATGGCCTCGCGCAGAGCGTGCAGGCTGGCCGGCTGTTCCGCCGGCTTACCGAATCGCGGCGCCCACAAACCGATTTCCGCGATCTCCTCGCGCAGGTCTTTGGGCGAGGCCGTGGCGATCTTCGCCAACGCCGAATCGGCCGCCCGCGCGAGCGACGGATCGCTTTGCCCCTTCACCCAACGGGCCCCGAGAACGAGCGCCTCGAGTTCCTCCTCACCGAACATGAGTGGCGGTAGGAAAAACCCGGCGCGCAGCAGAAACCCGACGCCCGCCGCGCCGTCGATCGGTGCGCCGAGTCCGATCAGCGTCTGCACGTCCCGGTAGACGGTGCGTGGGGATACGGCAAGCTCATCGGCCAACTGTGCCGCCGTGACCGCGCGGCGCCGGCCGCGCAGGGCGTCCATGAGCTTGAAGAGGCGGGCGGTTTTGCTCATGACGTCGTGATCTGCATGCCTCGTTATATCGAAACACCGATGACGCGTCCGGACACTCTGCTGCCCGGTGCCGCTTAGCTCATGTACAAACCACCGTTGACGTTGATGGTCTGTCCCGTGATGTACCCGTTGCGCGCGAGCATAACCACCGCCTCGGCCACTTCTTCCACCGTACCGAAACGCCCGGCCGGAATCCGCTCCGGCCGTGCTTGCGGATTGCCGGCGATCATGTCCGTTTCGATCAGGGCCGGCGCGACGGCATTCACCGTGATGCCTTCCTTGGCAAGTAGGGAGGCGTACGAGTGCGTCAAGCCCAGAACGCCCGCTTTCGACGCGGTGTAATGCGGACCGATGATGCCGCCCAGTTGCACCGCGGCCGAGGACAGGTTGATGATGCGCCCCCATTTCGTCGCGCGCATCCTGGGCAGTACCGCCTGCGTGACCAGAAAGACCGACTTCAAGTTGACGTCGATGATCTGGTTCCAATCTTTCTCGGTGATCTCTTCCAAGGACTGGGGACGGGCGATGCCCGCGTTGTTGACCAGTATGGACACTGCGCCAAGCTCTTCTTCGACACACTGAACCATTCGGGACACATCGGCCGCAACCGAGACATCGGCGCGCACCGTAATGCAACGGCGGCCACAGCTTTCCACCTGAGACTTCACGTGCCCGGCTTCGCTCTCGCGGCTGTGGTAGTTGATGGCGATGTCCGCGCCTGCATTCGCAAGCGCCAGCGAAATCGCCCGCCCGATGCCACGGTTGCCGCCCGTGACAAGAACGACTTTGCCGGCCAAATCATGCGTGTTCGTGATCATGTCGATCTCCTGAGGCAAGCGGCGGAATACGCTTCGCTTCCGCCCTACAAGCTAACCCATCAACAGCACTTTCCCGGGGCGCTTGATCGTGCGCACGGCGTGGACGGCTTCTTGCACCTGAGACAGCGTGAAGCGGCCGATCACCGGCAGCAGATCCGGATGTTCCGTGAGCATCGGCCAGAGTTCCTGTTGCGCGGCAGTCAGCGTTTCTTGCGAGGCATGATCCAGCCAGCCGTCGATGCCGAACCCCTGCCATGTCATGTTCTTGTACAGGATGCGCGACGCCTTGAGCGTGATCTCGCCGTCATCGAGGATGCCGTAGGAAATCAACCGGCCTCGCGGTTCGAGCGCGTCGATCAGCGCGAGCGTATTTGCGCCTCCGACCGCGTCCAGGATGGCGTGGAAGCGCCCCTGGTTGTCGACGACGGTCTGCAATGCTTCGGCGACGCTCTTTCCGCTGGCGATGGTTTGTCCGGTGTCGCCTTCCAGCACGGCATAGCCCTCGCCGTCGCGCACCAGCAAGCTTGCGTGCAAGCCCTGGCGTCGAGCCAGTTTCGTCAGGAGGCGCGTGACGACCGAACGCCCGGCGGTGATCAGGAGCCGGGAGGATTTCGGTAAGTCGCACTCGCTGAGCAACCCCCAGGCGGTGAGCGGATTGAGCGCGAACTGGCAGGCGACGGCGTCGGAGATTTCCGTCGGCACCGGATAGACCCGCGATAGTGGGGCGACAACAAACTCCGCCCACGCGCCGGGCGCGCGGAATGCAACGTGCGTTCCCGGCTCAAAGCCGGTCACCTCCGGGCCGCAGACGGTAATGGTCCCGACCCCTTCGAGCCCGGCGACTTGCGGAAACGCCGGCTTGATGCGGTAACGGCCTTCGATGAACAGGAAGTCGGCGGGCTGGATGGGCCGCGCGGCGACCTGGATCAGAACCTGTCCGCGGCCGGGAACGGGGGATGGCATATCACGCACGGCGAGGACTTCTTCCGCTCGTCCGGCTTGCTCGAAAATGATCGCTTGCATCGTTGCGTCACCCCTTTTCAGCCATTGATGACCCGTGCGCCCGCCATCGCCACCTGTCCGTCCTGGGTGGACTGTGCTCCGGATACGCCGATGGCGCCGATGACCTTGCCGTCGCCAAGCAGCGGAATGCCTCCTTCCAACGGACAGAGACCCTGAGTCGAGAGCAGCCGCAGACCGAGGCCTCCTTGCGCCACCGCCTCTTCGAACACTTTGGTGGGACGCTTGAAATTGACCGCGGTTTGCGCCTTGGCTTGCGCAATGGCAATGCTGCCGAACTGGGCGTGATCCATCTTGTGCAAGGCGACGAGGTGCCCGGTGCCGTCCACGACGGCAATGACCATCGCCCACTGGTTGGTGGAGGCCTCGGTCTCTGCCGCTTCAATCACCCGTTTCACGTCGGCGAGCGAAATCGGCGGGCCGTACTCGATTATCTGCATTGTGTGCTCCTCTGTAGACAGCGTTTGCATTCATTGGATTACGGAAGGCGTAACACAGCTCCCGCTTTCGGCCGCTTTCTCGATCGCGGCGATGACGCGATGCAGCGCGACCGCATCCTCGAAGCTCGGCGCGGTACGGGTGCCGTCCCGCAGGTCCAGGGCCATCCTGGCATAGACGCGCGCGACGTTCCCCGGCTCCACATCCTCCGGCCATCCGGCGCGGTAGGAGGCGGGGACCTCCAGCGGCCTGAACACCTTCTCCTCGCCGCGCGCGCCCTTGAGCGAGAGTTGCACCATCTGCGCGTGGCCGGATGGACCCGACACCCGGATGTCGCCTTCCGTGCCGTTGATCTCCCAAAGCAAGCCGTCGCCGTCTCGCGCCGCGCCGCCGCGGTAATGGATGGAGAGGGGTGCGCCGCTGGCTAAGGTTCCGCTGACCAGCACCTGGTCCGGGGCGGATACGGGCAGTGTCTCCCCGGTATCCGCGACGCGCGCCGAGGTCCGCCGTGTGGACAGGACCGCAGACACCTCGGCAACCTCGCCGAGCACGTCCCTGAGCGCCGCCAGCGTGTGGCCCACCGGGATCGTCAGCAGGGTGGCGCCGTTGGCGCGATCCAGTAAATAGGCGTAGACCTTCTTGTCGGGAATGAGACCGCCCCAGCCGCCGCCATGCGCAACCAACGTGGTCGACAGCACCTCGCCGACGAAGCCGTCGGCGATCAGATGCCTCAGATACTCGATCTCCGGGGCGACGCGCGCCTGGGTTCCGACCACGCCCAAGACCCCCTTGGCACGGGCGAGTGCAGCCATTTCCTCGGCCTCGGCCAGGCCATTACCGAGCGGCCATTCGCAATAGACGTGCTTGCCCGCGCCGATCGCCGCCTTCACGATCCCCAGGTGAGGGGGCACCTTTACCGTGACGGCAACGATGTCGACCTGCGGCGCCGCGATCAGTTCGGCGACATCGGCGAAGGCCCGCGGCAACCCGGTCTCAGCAGCTGCTTTCTCGGCGCTGGTCTTGCTCGTGTTGGCGACACCGACGATCTCGAAGGTCCCGGATAGCGCGCGCAGCGCCGGAATGTGGGCCCGCGCGGCCCAGCTCCTGCCGGGTTGTAAGCCAACGATACCGACCTTGAAGCGTTGCCCGGTTTTGTCCCGCAGTTCGTCCGCTCGCATGATGTGCTCCTATTTCGACTGGGTTGATGAGCGGCGTGGCATCAGAGCGCCTCGGTCTCGTAGGCGATCTTGCGCGCGAGGGGGCGCTCGGGTGGTTCGCCGGGTTGCACGAGGTGGATGCGCGTGCCGCCTTCCCCGGCACCGAGGCCGGACTTGAGCACCTGCCGGCCGTCGTAATGGCCTGCGTTCTGCCGGCGGTAGGGGATCGGCGCCTCGTCGAACAGGCCGTGCAGCCGCGCCTGCCAGCCTGCCGCGATCTCTTGCCAGCGCTCATCCGAGACGTGATTGACTTGGAATACGGCGTACGACGGCAGCACCGCCATGCCGGGGTAGAACAGGATGCCGTGCTGGATCGGGAACAGCATGTCGTCCAGGCGCCCGTTCACACCGCGCTCGAAGTAATGCGGCTCGCGCCCGCCGATGGTGACCGACAGCATCGCGCGCCGGCCCATCAGCTTGCCTTCGCCATAGCGGTCGCCCCAGCGCTCGCCTTCGTGCACGCCGACGCCGTAGGCGAAGCCGAACGCAAACACTCGGTCCACCCAGCCCTTGAGGATCGCGGGCATGGAGAACCACCACAGGGGGAACTGCAGGATCACCGCGTCCGCCCACAGCAGCTTCTCCTGCTCCGCGATCACATCAGGGGTCTGCGTGCCCGTGGCGAAGGCGTGGCCAGACTCGCGGGCGTAGTTCAGACGCTCGGCATCGGCCCGGTCGAGAAAGTCGGCGCCGTCGGCCTGCGCCTTCCAGCCCATGGCGTACAGGTCCGACACCTCAACCGCGTGGCCGAGGCCGGTCAGGGTCTCGACGGCGAGGTTTTTCAGCGCGCCGTTGAGGGAACGTGGCTCAGGGTGGGCGTAGACGATGAATACGTTCATGATGTGCTCCTCTACGGCCTTAACGAATGGGGCGGCCCCTCGACAGCAAGCGCCTCGCGAACCGAAGGCCTCGAAGCGATCCGTTCGGAATAGTCCGAGAGCGTGCGCCACGGTGACAAATCGAGATCGAGTCGTCGCGCCCAGGTCAGCATGGTGAACAGATAGGCGTCGGGCGCAGTGAATGACGATCCCATCAGGTAATCGCGTCCACGCAACGCCTCATCGACATAGGCCAGACGCGGGGCGACCCGGACACGCGTCGCCTGCTGTCCTTCGGCCGTCTTCGACAGGAAGTTCGCACTCACGCCCCCGTGCCGCTCCGGGGTGATGAAGTTCTTGTGGATCTCCATGCCAATGAAGTTGAGCCATTCCAAAGCCTGGTAGCGTGAGCGCAGCCCCGGAGCGGGCATAAGCCCTCGTTCCGGCCTCAGGTCCGCGACAAACTGCAAGATCACGGCGCATTCGGTGAATGTGTCGCCGTCTTCCATCTGCAAAACCGGCACATAGGACTTGGGGTTGGTGGCGTTGAAATCCCCTCCTGACCACCGCTTGGTCATCAGATCGACCTTCTCCAGCGCGAAAGGAAGCCCCGCCTCGCGCAGCAGAATGTGGGGTGCAAGCGAACTCGCGCCGGCGGCATAAAAAAGTTTCATCTTGGAATGCTCCGTCGTTTATTGAGGCTCAAAAATAACGTTCCCTTTCCCACCGCCCCGTGCATGTCCATTCAAATGCGCGCCCGGGCGGATCGATGAAAATCACGGCTCACTGCACTGTGAAACCGCCGTCCACCACGATGCCCTGGCCGCTGATATAGCTCGCCGCATTCGAGAGCAGGAACAGGACGCTGGCGGCGACTTCCACGGGCCGCCCCGCGCGGCCCGGCGGCGTGTTGGCCGTCCCGGCGCGCAGGGCGTCGGCACCCCCGAAAGCGCTCTCGGCCATCGCCGTTTCGATCGGCCCCGGACACACCGCGTTGATCCGGATGCCTTGCCGGAAGTATTCGAGGGCGGCGGTCCGGGTCAGGCCCAGCACACCGTGCTTGCTGGCGTTGTAGGAGGCGAGGTGGGGGAAAGCCACCAAAGCGGCGATGGAGGCGTTGTTCACGATGGCGCCACCACCGTTCGCGAGCAGAGCGGCGATCTCGTATTTCATGCACCAGAACACGGCCAGGACGTTGGTCCGCCACACGGATTCCATATCCTCCGTCGTCAGTTCATGGAACGGCTTGGCGGCGCCGAGCATGCCGGCGTTGTTGAACGCACCATCCAGTCTCCCGAAGCGGTTGACCGCGGTGTCCACCGCCTCGCGCACCGCCGCTTCCAGCGTCACGTCCACGGGCAGCGCCAGCGCCTGTCCGCCCTGGGTTCGGATCTGCGCCGCCAGGGCTTCGCAGGCATCGAGCCTGCGCGCGCCGAGCACGACATTAGCCCCGGCCCGGCCGAGCGCTAGGGCCGTGGCCGCGCCGATCCCGGAGGACGCTCCGGTGACGAGATACGTCTTGCCCGTGAGATCCGGGTACTTTGCGGCCTGATCCTTCGTCGGCCCGATCGTCGTGTCGGCATGCATGATGGAATCCTATTGTTCGTAAACTATAGAACAATGGAACCGTAGCACAGGCTCGTGCGATACTGCAAGCGTGAGAGCGTTACTTCATCCGCCCAGAAAAAGCCTGATGTTGACCGGGGTTTTGTACGCCCTGAGCGATCCGGTGCGGCTGTCGATCGTCAAGCATCTGGCCGAGGACGGCGGCAGGGCGTGCGGGACGTTCTGCCTGCCGGTGGCCAAGTCCACCGCCTCGCATCACTTCCGGGTGCTGCGCGAAGCGGGCGTGATCCAGATGCGTCCCGAGGGGACGCAATACATCACCTCGCTTCGGCGCGAGGACTTGGACAGCCGCTTCCCGGGCCTGCTGGATTCCGTTTTGCAGGCCTCCGGGCCGATTTGAGCTGGCCGCTATCGGACTCGCGATCGACCGCGCATGCAGATCGAGTTGCGGGGCCCCCGTTGCGTTAACGTGTTGACGCGCCGGCTGCGAGGATTGAGCAGGGCAGTAAGTTGCCCTGCCGGCACCCTCACACCACCACGTACGAGTCCGCATCCGGCGGTTCAAGCAGAACCCTGGAGTCGCTGGTGTAGAGCCACCAGAAACCAGCTCCGAGCTGGCAAGGTGTTTCGGCGCGTGGCTACGCGTCAGGCAACATGAGGATCAACTGATCTCGTTGCCGGTGGCCATACGACCAATGTGCAATCGTGAGGGGGAGAACCCGAACCGCTCGGCAATTTGATCAATGGTTGGCAACTGCCATGGAAAGCATCCTCTTGCAGGTGCGCGATGCGGGGCGGGCTACAGGCATGCACATCCGCACCCTGGAAGGTGCGCCTCCCCGCATGCGCTTCGAGCCCATGCGAAGGAGTTGCCGCAGCCGACCTTGTAAAAACCGGACGCAGGAGTCCGTGTTGCAGGCAACTGGATGCTCGGGAACAAAACGGGGACACTTAGATACGAACAAGGCCCGATTTTTGGTCGGGCCTTGTTCGTAATTTCTTGATTTTGGTGGAGCGGAAGGGGATCGAACCCTCGACCTTCGCATTGCGAACGCGACGCTCTCCCAGCTGAGCTACCGCCCCACGCGAGTCGCGCAGTCTAAGCGCGTGCGGCGGAGTGGTCAACGCGCGCGCCGGTGCGGATCAGGCCAGCAGCGGCGC
>JAJYHH010000003.1 GCA_021784845.1 Pseudomonadota bacterium | reverse complement strand
GGATAACGCCACGGATGCAAGGGCGAGAGGATGCCGCCTGCCGCCCATGAGGCCTCGGCACCCACCTGTCCCTTCTCCAGCACCGTCACGGCACGCCCTGCGCAGACGAGTTCATAGGCGCACAGCAGGCCGATCACGCCGCCACCGACCACCACGGTCTGCGCCTTACGCATGTTCGTGTGTCCGCACGCACCTTACCGTTGCGCCGGCCAGGGGCCACCATGCCATTGTCACGGGGCGCACCCTGTCCGCACGGACACGATATCGACCTCAAAAATCAGATCGTAGCCGGCCAGCGGGTGATTGAAATCCATCTCGATGCCTGCCGCGCTCACCGCGACCACCTGCCCCATCACCTCTTCCCCATCCGGCAGCGTGAACCCAAACGCCATCCCCGGACTCAAGGGCACATCGGCGGGAAACTGCGCGCGCGGCAGGATCTCCCGCGCCTCGTCGTCACGCTCGCCGTAGGCATCGGCCGCCTGCACCACGAAACGGCCCTGTTCGCCAGCGCCAAGCCCGAGCAGACACCGCTCGAGCCCCGGCGGCAAATCGCCCTGCCCGACCACGACCTGCCAGGGCTCACCGGCCTGCGTACCGTCGACATGGGCACCATCGAGCAGCGACAGCGTGAAATAGAGCGATACGACATCGCCGTTGCCGATGCGGCTCATGGCTCCCCTCCGGGGCCCCGCCGCGGACGAAACGCATCCACGGCCAGCAGCACGGCGCCTATGGTGATGGCGCTATCGGCCAGATTGAACGTGTACCAGTGCCAATGGCCGATATGGAAATCCACGAAGTCGACTACCCGTCCCAGGCGCACGCGGTCTATGAGATTGCCGATGGCGCCGCCCAGCACCAGCATCAGCGCCACCGTCGTCAGCACCTCGTGGTGCCTGCCCCGAAACAGGTAGACGATGATCGCCAGGGCAATGATCGCGGCGATGGCGATGAAGATGATGTTTTGCCACCCATCCTGCTGGCTCAGCAGACCAAAGGCGGCACCCCGGTTGTAGACGAGGACCAGATTCAGAAAACCGGTGACGCGCACGGACCCGTAGGCGAGCCGGCGCACCATCTCGTACTTGGACCATTGATCGAGCCCGATCACACCGACGGCGATCAAGAGATACCGCCACATCAGGCATACCTCCGCAGCTTCGGCCTTCCCCCGATGGTCGCCACGCAGCGTCCGCACAAGGCCGGATGATCGGCGTAGCGGCCCACATCAGGCTTATGATGCCAGCAGCGCGCGCATTTGCCATCGGCACTTGGCACGACTTTGACCCACACATCGTCACGCCCGGTCGCCACCGCCTCCGGCGGCCGCGCATGAAGCGGATGCAGACGCACGGCGGAGACGATGAAAAGATAATGGGCCTCCTCGTGCAAGGGCGCGAGAAACGCCATCAGTTCCGGTCCCACATAGAGATCGATCTCGCCGTCGAGCGACGAGCCGATGGCCCCTTCCGTGCGCAACCGCTCGATCTCGGGCCCCACCGCCGCCCGCAGCGCGAGGATCTCCCGCCACGCGGCCTCGCCCTGGCCATCGCGCCCTTGCGCCACTTCGTGCCAGGTCGACAGAAAGACGCTCTCGCTGCGCGCGCCCGGCATGTACTGCCAGATCTCTTCGGCGGTAAAGCTCAGGATCGGCGCCAGATAGCGCACCAGTGCCTCCAGGATGTGCGCAAGCGCCGTCTGTGCCGAGCGGCGCTCGAGACTGTGGCGGGGCGACGTATACAGGCGGTCCTTCAGGACATCCAGATAAAAACTGCCGAGATCGACCACACAGAACTGATGGAGCTTCTGGTAGACCAGATGAAAATGGAAGCGTTCGTAGGCCTCGCGGATCTCGGCATCGAGCGCGCCCAGACGCGCAAGCGCCCAGCGGTCGAGCGCAAGCAGCTCGTCGGCCCGGAGCCAGTCGGCCAGCGGATCGAAGCCATCGAGATTGGCGAGCAGGTAGCGGGCGGTGTTGCGCAGCCGCCGGTAGCTGTCCGTGACGCGCTTTAGGATCTCCTGCGAGAGCGCCATCTCCGACCGGTAGTCGGTGGCCGCCACCCACAGGCGCAGCACATCGGCGCCCAGACTGTCGGTGATCTCCCGCGGCTCGATGCCGTTGCCCTTTGATTTGGCCATCTTCTGGCCCTGCGCATCGACCGTAAAGCCGTGCGTCAGCACCATCCGGTAGGGCGCGCGCCCCTTGTCGGCGACCGATGTGAGCAAAGAGGACTGAAACCAGCCCCGATGCTGATCGGAGCCTTCCAGATACAGATCCGCCGGATCGGTGAGCTCCGCTCGCACCGCGAGCACGCAGGCGTGCGTGGATCCCGAATCAAACCAGACATCGAGCACGTCCGTCACTGCTTCGTAATCGGCCGCCTCGGACCCGAGCCACGCCTTGGGCGGCCGGCCAAACCAGCCGTCGATGCCCTCCCGCTCGATGGCGCAGGCCACCTCTTCGAGGAGTCCGGCCGTGCGCGGATGCAGCGCGCCGGTGGTCCGGTGCAGGAAAAAAGGCAAAGGCACACCCCAGGCGCGCTGGCGCGAGATGCACCAGTCCGGGCGGTTGGCGACCATCTGGCTGATCCGCTCGCGGCCCCAGGCCGGCTGGAAACCGACATCGGCCAGCACCCCGAGGGCCCGCTCGCGCAGGCCGGCCTGGTCCATGGAAATGAACCACTGCGCGGTGGCGCGGAAGACGATGGGGGACTTGTGGCGCCAGCAGTGCGGATAGCTGTGCACGATGGATTCGACATGCAGCAGCGCGCCCCGCTCATCCAGAAGGGCGATCAGCCGCTCGCCCCCTTCCTCAATGGTGAGGCCGCCGACGAAGGGCGTGCCCTCGACGAAACGGCCATCGCCACCCACGGGCCCTTCGATCGGCAGTTCGATGCCGGTGGCACGCGCATACTGCCGCACGGCCTGGTAGTCTTCTTCGCCGTGCGCCGGGGCGATGTGCACAAGCCCGGTGCCCGCCTCCGTGGTCACATGCAGTCCGGGGATCACCGGCACGGTCCGCTCCAGAAACGGATGGACCAGCCGCATGCCGACCAGTGCCGCCCCGCTCACGGTGATGTCTGTCAGCCGCATCCCAATCCCGTAGCGCTCCACGAGTGCCGGGGCGAGCGCATCGGCCACCACGAAATAACGCAAAGCGCCCTCGATGACGCGATAGAGGATGTCCGGATGGACGGCAACCGCCTGGTTGGCGGGCAGCGTCCACGGCGTGGTCGTCCAGATGACGAGTGCCGCCGGCTTGTCAAAGCCCGGTTCGTGCACGCGCGCGGCCAGATCGCCGGCATCGGCCACCGCAAACGCCACATCGATCGCGCGGCTCTTGTGATCCTCGTAGTCGACCTCGGCCTCGGCCAGCGCCGAACGGCAGTCCACGCACCAGTGCACGGGTTTCTCGCTGCGATAGACATGACCCTGCGCCATGATCCGGCCAAGCTCGCGGACTATGTTCGCCTCGAAGGCGTAGTCCATCGTCAGATAGGGATGGGCGAAGTCGCCGATGACACCCAGACGCTCGAAATCCTGGCGCTGTCCGTCGACCTGGGCGCGCGCATAGTCGCGACACGCCGCGCGGAAGGTCTTTGCGTCGACGTCGCGCCCGCAGCGGCCGATGGTCTTTTCCACCGCAAGCTCGATCGGCAGCCCGTGGCAATCCCAGCCCGGCACATAGGGCGCGTCAAAGCCCGCAAACCCCTTGGCCTTGATGATGATGTCCTTCAGGGTCTTGTTGACGGCGTGACCGAGATGGATGGCGCCGTTGGCGTAGGGCGGCCCGTCGTGCAACACATAGCGGGGATGGTCCTTGTGGAAGAGGCGCAGCCGCTCGTAGAGCCCAAGACTCTGCCATTGCGCCACCTGCTTTGGCTCCCGTGCCGGCAGGTTGCCGCGCATGGGGAAATCCGTGTGCGGCAGGTTCAGCGTATTCTTGTAATCGGTCGGACTCATGACGCCCCCTTGTGCTGCGCAAAAAACGCCCTTGCCGCATCGCGGTCGCACTGTATCTGCGCCACCAGCGCGTCTACCGAGGCAAACGCCGTCTCGTCGCGCAATTTTTTCAAAAATACCACGGTCAGGGTGTGTCCATAGAGATTGCCGGCAAAATCCAGCAGATGCGCCTCGAGCAGCGTGCGTCCCGCGCCGAACGTGGGTCGCCGGCCGACGTTGGCGATCCCCGTGTGCGCGGTCCCGTCCACCAGCACCGACACCGCGAACACGCCCCGCAGCAAAGCGGGCTCCGGCAGCGTCAGATTGGCGGTGGGAAAACCGATCTGCCGGCCGCGCGCATCCCCGTGGACGACCCGCCCGCACTGCGCATAGGGGCGACCCAGAAGCCGCTGCGCCGCATCGAGATCACCGGCGGCAAGCGCTGCACGCAGCCGCGTGCTGCTGACCCGCTCGCCGTCGACCAGGAAGGTGCTGGCCGCCTCCACGGCAAAGCCCAGACGCCGTCCCGCTGCCTGCAAAAAGGCGAAATCGCCGGCGCGCCCGGTGCCGAACCGGAAATCCTCACCGACCACGATGGCGCGCACGCCAAGCGTCCCGACCAGGATCCGGTCGATGAAGTCGGTGGCCGCAAGACGCGCAAGCGCTGCATTAAAGCGCAGCGCCAAAGCCGCATCGACGCCGGTCTCGCGCAGCGCCAGAAACTTCTGGCCGAGATCCATGAGCCGCGCCGGCGCCTGCGCACCCTGAAAGAATTCGCGGGGCTGCGGCTCGAACAGCATCACGAGAGAGGGCGCAGCCAGCGCGCGGGCGCGCGCCCGGACCAGGCCGATCAGATGCCGATGGCCGGCGTGAAGGCCATCGAAATTGCCGATGGTCATGACCGCCCCGCGGTGGCGCGGGCGGACATTGTAAAGCCCTCGTATACACTCCATGCTGACACCGGACGAAAGCCCGGAAGATTAAACCATCCGCCCGCAGGGGGTCTAGCGCCGGGCTGAAAGCCCTGCTTTGGACGGCAGGGCCCGTGCCCCGCCACCGGACCCTAGCAGGCCCAGTCGGGATCCTGCTCCTCGATGACCTCGCGCAGCGGCCGGCGGCTTGCGTAGTCCTCGTCGTACCCGTGGTAGTGGCCAAGCTTCAGCTCGGGGAAGCGCCAGCAGAGGTACCCGTCTCCGGTGTCGAAATCCACGAGCCACAGGCCCTTGACGACGATACCGAGCCGCTCCATTTTGCCGACCCATGCCTTGACAACCCGCTCGTACTGATCTTCGGCCTCATAGAGGCCGGCGGTATGCGGGGACAACGTCGCGAGCAGCCGCCGCAGCGGCTCGAGCTCGCGATAGGAGGCGGCGGTGATGCGGCGCACGAGCGGGAAGAGTTCCCGGGCCTCGGTCAGCGTAAAGACCCGGGGGTCACGCAGCATGCCGATTTGGGCGACAACAGCCATACACACTTTCTCACGCTAAATGCAGCAGGCGGGGACGCACCCCGATGATCCACATGACTGTAACATAGACACAGAGGCCCACGGCAATCCAGCCCCCAAGCCACGCCAGACGCAAGATCGCAGACGCCTGCACGAAGCGGTCGAACTCGAACGCCGGCCGCAGCAACACAAGCCCCATGACCGCACTGGCGGCAAGCGCTTGGCGCACCAACCGAACAAGTTCGGTGCTCGGTTCGTAGATACCGTCGCGCCGCAACCCCCGGTAGAGGAGCGCGGCGTTCAGAATGCCCGACAGCGATGTCGCAAGCGCAAGCCCCACGTGGGCGAGCGGCCAGATCAGGATCGCATTGAAGACGATGTTGGCGATGAGCGCGATGACGCCGATCTTGACCGGCGTCTTCGTGTCCTGGCGGGCATAGTAGCCCGGCGCGAGCACCTTGATCAGGACGAAAGCCGGCAGACCGATGCCAAACGCCATCAGGGCGTGTTCCGTCATCACCGCATCGAAGCGGTTGAAGTGTCCATAATCAAACAGCGTGACGATCAAAGGTCCCGACAGCACAACGAGCGCCATCGCCGCCGGCAGCGCGATCACCGCCACCCACTTCATGGCCCAGTCCAGCGTGCGGGCAAACTCGCCGGCGGACGCCTTGGCGTGCCGGGCCGACAGATGCGGCAGGATCACCGTGCCCAGGGCAATGCCAAAGACCCCGAGCGGGAACTCGAGAAGCCGGTTGGCGTAATAGAGCCAGGCAATACTCCCGGTCGCCAGGAAAGACGCGAGCATCGTATCGACGATCAGATTGATCTGCGCGATCGAGGCCCCAAAGAGCCCGGGGATCATCAACTGGAAGACCCGGCGCACGCCCGGGTGGCGAAACGAGAAGCGCAGCCGCGGCAACAGGCGCTGGCGGCGCAAAAACGGCACCTGGAAGAGCAGCTGCAGCGCGCCGCCTGCAAACACGCCCCAGGCCACCGTGATCACCGGACTTGCAGTATGCGGCGCGATGACGCCGGCGGCGATGATCAGGGTGACGTTGAGAAGCACCGGGGTAAAGGCGGCTGCGGCAAACCGCCCGCGCGTGTTCAGCATGCCGCCGGCCATGGCCACCAGCGAAATGAAAAAGAGATAAGGAAAGGTGATGCGCAAAAGCGTCACGGCCACATGGTATTCGTGCGGCTCATGCAGGAATCCCGGGGCCAGGATGAGAATCAGCAGCGGGGCTGCGATCACACCGAGCAGGCTCACCCCCATCAGCACGAGCGCAAAGGAGCCTGCCATCGAATCGGCGAATTCCTGGGCCTCGCTGCGACGGGGCCCGTCTGTGTGGTCGTAGCCGGCGAACACCGGCACGAACGCCTGCGAAAACGCCCCCTCGCCAAAGATACGGCGCAGGAAATTGGGGATCCGGAAGGCCACGAAAAAGGCATCGGCGAGCGCCGAGGTGCCAAGCAGCCGCGCAAGCAGGATGTCGCGCACAAACCCCGTGAGCCGCGACAGCAAGGTCATGCCGCCCGTGGCAAAAAGCGACCGCAGCAGTCTATTGCGGGCCATGGACCCGACACTCAATTGACAAGATGGGATACCCCCGGCATAGTGTGCGGCTTTATCGGATTCCTTGAAGGAGTAGGCGTTTGGCGAACACGGCACAGGCGAAAAAGCGCGCTCGGCAGGCCGAGAACCATCGACAGCACAACGTGGCCTTTCGTTCTCAGATGCGCACGGCCATCAGGAAGGTCCTGAAGGCGGTCAGTGCGAAGGATGCGGCAGGCGGCCAGACGGCCTATCGCGAAGCCGTATCGCTGATCGATCGGGGCGCCATCAAGGGGCTTTTGCACAAGAACACCGCCGCCCGCTACAAAAGCCGGCTGAACGCCCGCCTGCGTCACGCAACGGCCTGACATCGTCTAGACCAGCACGAGGTTATCCCGATGGATGACCTCGGGCTCGTCCGTATATCCCAGCAGGCGCTCGATGTCGTCGCTGGCGTGGCCCCGGATCTGTTCGATCTCGGAGGCGCCGTAATTGACGAGTCCACGCGCCACCTCCCGGCCCTCGGCATCCACACAGGCAACCATCTCTCCGCGCGCGAAATCGCCCCTCACCGCCTGAATGCCGACAGGCAGCAGACTGCGCCCGGCCTCGCGCACGACACGCACCGCGCCTGCATCCAAAACGAGCTGTCCGCGCACGGACAGGCGCGCCGCCAGCCATTGCTTGCGGGCCGCCCAGCGCGTGGAGACGGGACGCAGGCACGTGCCGATCACCTCTCCGGCCAGCACTCGCATGAGCACGTCGGGTTCGCGTCCGGCACAGATCACGGTGGCCGCCCCCGACCGCGCGGCCTTCGCCGCGGCAGTCAGTTTCGTGCGCATACCGCCGCGGCCGAGTGATCCGGCGCCCCCCGCCATCTCCAGAAGGCGCACGTCGCCCGCCACGCCCTCTTCGACCAGGCGCGCGTCGGCATGCGCACGCGGATCGCGGTCATGAAGTCCGGTCTGATCCGTCAGGATGACCAGCAACTCCGCCTCGATCAGGTTGGCGACAAGCGCGGCCAGGGTGTCATTGTCGCCAAAACGGATCTCTTCGGTCGCGACCGTATCGTTTTCGTTGATGACGGGCACCACCGTCATCGCCAGCAGGCTGCGCAGGGCACTGCGCGCATTCAGATAGCGGCGTCTGTCGGCCAGATCGTCATGGGTGAGCAGCACCTGCGCGGCCTGGCGTCCGTGGCTTGCAAACGCCGTCTCGTAGGCCTCGATCAATCCCATCTGCCCCACCGCCGCCAGCGCCTGCAACTGATGCAAAGCCCGCGGCCGGGTCTTCATGCCAAGCCGCTGCAGACCGCAGGCCACGGCCCCCGATGACACCAGTACCACTTCGCAGCCGCGCCCGACCAAAGCGGCGATCTGCGCCACCCAGCCCTGCAGGGCCGGCCGGTCGAGCCCCGCGCCATTGTTGGTCAGCAAAGAGCTGCCGATCTTGACCACCAGCCGCCTGACGCGGGTCAGATCCTCACGCATCGGCCACTAAAGCCGCCTGCGCGACGGCCTCCAGGCGTTCCATGAGGCGCCCCATCAGCGCTGGGCAACCGGTCCCCTTGATGGCCGATACGACGGCATACGGACCCGTCCAGGCGAGCGCCTTCAGGATCCGCGCCACGGCCTCCTCGCGTTCGGCCTCCGGCCGCAGATCGGCCTTGTTGAAGACGAGCCAGCGCTCGCGGGCCGCAAACTCCGGACTAAAGCACGCCAGTTCCTGTTCGATGACCCGGATGTCGGCCAGCGGATCGGCCTGTGGATCGAGGGGAAAGAGATCGACCAGGTGCACAAGCAGCCGCGTGCGGCTCAGGTGACGCAGGAACTGCACGCCAAGGCCCGCGCCCTCGTGCGCGCCGGCGATGAGGCCCGGGATATCGGCGATCACGAAACTGCGATGCCGCTCGACGGTCACGACCCCGAGTTCGGGGTGGAGCGTGGTGAAGGGATAGTCGGCGACCTTGGGGCGCGCCTCCGAGACCGCCCGCAGCAGGGTCGACTTGCCCGCATTGGGCAGGCCCACGAGGCCCACGTCCGCCAGAACCTGGAGCTCGAGGTGCAGTTCCCGCACCTGACCCGGGCTGCCGGGCACGATGCGCCGCGGTGCCCGATTGGTGCTCGACTTGAAGTGGGTGTTGCCAAGGCCTCCGCGGCCGCCCTGGGCGATGAGGAGGCGCTGGCCGTCGGCCGTCAGATCGCCGATGACGGCATCGAGCTCCACATCGTGGACGATCGTGCCGATCGGCACCGGGATGACCAGATCCGGACCGTCGGCGCCCGAACAGTTGCGCGCGCCGCCCCGTTGTCCGTTCCTGGCCTGGAAGACCCGCGTATAACGGAAATCGGCGAGCGTATTGAGACCGGCCTGCGCCAGCAGATAAATGTCGCCGCCCGCCCCGCCGTTGCCCCCATCGGGACCCCCGCGCGGCACGAACTTTTCGCGGCGAAAACTCAAGGCCCCATCACCGCCGTCGCCCGCGCAGACCCGGATGTTGGCCTCATCGACAAACTTCATGACGAGCCCTCCCGATCATCGGGGCACGGAAATGGCGCCTCTTAGGAGGTGATGACGCTGACCGTCTTGCGACGCTGCGGACCCTTGATCTCGAACACCACCCGCCCGTGCGCGCAGGCAAACAAGGTGTCGTCCTTGCCGATGCCGACGTTCTGGCCGGGATAAAACCGGGTGCCACGCTGGCGCACGATGATGTTGCCCGCGACCACCTGCTCGCCGCCAAACCGCTTGACGCCCAGCCGCTTCGATTCGGAATCGCGGCCGTTACGGGAACTGCCGCCTGCCTTCTTGTGAGCCATGAGTCCCCCTTAGGCCTGCACCGCGTCGCCGCGGCCTGCAATGGTCAGGATCTTGAGTTCCGTGTAGTTCTGCCGGTGCCCCGCGTGCTTGCGGAAATGCTTGCGCCGCCGGGTCTTGAAAATACGGATCTTCTCGCCGCGGCCATGGGCCTCGACGCGCGCGGTCACGGTCTCTGCAAGACGCGGCGTGCCGACCCGCACGCCCCCGTCGTCGGCAATGAGCAGGACCTGATCCAGGGTCACGTCATGACCCACCTCGGCGGCGATCCGCTCGACCCGCACGGTCTCACCGATCGCCACCCGGTATTGCTTGCCACCTGACTCGATTACCGCGTACATAATGCTCCTGGCCCCGATCTCGGTTGAAAGGCCGTTGTCCGGCCCCGTTAAATCGGCAGATTCTAGTGATTTTGCACCGCCCGGTCAAATGGACCACGGGGCACCGGACGCAGCCTTCGCCAGACGGGCGGGCGCATGCTTGACAGCGCCTGGCGCAAAGCGGATTCTGGCAGCGCTTTTGGCAGGGGAGAGATATGTCTACGCCCGCACCGATCGGCCGGCCGGCCCTGAGTGTCGAGGATATCCACGCACTGATCCAGGGAGAGCGTGCCGCGCTCGACCAGGAAATCGAACGCCGGCTGCACTCCGGGATCGCACTGATCAACCAGCTTGGCCGCTATATCATACAAAGTGGCGGCAAGCGGCTGCGGCCTGCGCTCCTGCTGCTGTCGAGCAAGGCGTTCGGCGGCCGGGATCGCGACGCCGTCACCCTGGCGGCGGTGATCGAATTCATCCACACGGCCACCCTGTTGCACGACGATGTCGTCGACGGCTCATCGATGCGCCGCGGACGCTCGAGCGCCAATGCGGTGTTTGGCAATGAAGCGACCGTCCTGGTCGGCGACTTCCTCTACTCCCGGGCCTTCGAAATGATGGTGGAAGTCGGCGAACTCGCGGTCATGGAGATCCTCGCGCACGCCACCAACACCATCGCCGAAGGCGAAGTCCTGCAGCTCATCAACTGCAATGATCCGGATCTGCGTGAAGACCAGTATCTGGCCGTGATTCGCAGCAAGACCGCCAAACTCTTCGAGGCCGCCGCCGAGCTCGGCGCGGTCCTCGGCGGACACCACGGCGCACGGCCGATGATGGCCACCTATGGCCGCCACCTGGGCACGGCCTTCCAGCTGATCGACGACGCCCTCGACTACGGCACCCACAATGAACGGCTGGGCAAGAACATCGGTGACGATCTGGCCGAGGGCAAGGTCACCTTGCCGCTCATTCACGTGCTGCGCACAGGCAGCGGCGCCGAACGCGCGCTCATCCGCGATGCCATCGCCCACGGTGGCCTGGAGCGCATCGACGATGTGGTGGCTGCCATTGAATCGACAGGGGCGATCGCGTACACTGCGCGGCGAGCCGAGGGTGAGGCCGAACTGGCGCGTGAAGCGCTGACAGGCCTTGCCGATTCATCCTATAAAGAGGCCTTGCTCGGTTTGGCCCATTTTTCGGTTCATCGAGACCATTAGCGGATAGCGGACCACCGTCGGGGTGTAGCTCAGCCTGGTAGAGCACTAGCTTCGGGAGCTAGGGGCCGGAGGTTCGAATCCTCTCACCCCGACCATTGCATTCGTTCCAAATCTGGTAATTCAGTCTCCTTGAGATAA
>JAJYHH010000116.1 GCA_021784845.1 Pseudomonadota bacterium | reverse complement strand
GCTCCGGGCACGACCGTGTGTCCGCACTGCACGGCAACCGTGTTGGCGACCCAGTCCCATTGCAGTTGTGGCTATCCGCTCAGCCTGAGCCCGCAGCTTCCGGGTCTTGGCGGTGGTGAGGCCCCCACGATTCCGTCGATCAACAGCCGCAAGAACCGCTAACGGCGCGTCAACATCTCAAGAACGTCCAGACGTCGCTTCAAGCTGTCGATTTCCTGCAGGAGATCAATCAGGATCGCGACCGTTTCCCACTCAAGATCAAGGCCTTGCTTGAGTCTGCGGGCGCGCCGTGCCCGATCGAGCGCCTTTTCGGGGTAAAGGTCGCGCCCAAGCGGGGTGATCAGACCGGTATCAACCAGCGCATCCAGATCTTCGGCTGTCAGGTGACAGCGGCCGCGCAATTCCTCGCCGCTTACGGTCAGCCGGTCATCGATTACCACACCGACAACGACCTCGTTCATCATGCCTCCCAATGCGCGCGCGGGTTAAAGGCGAGATCTTCGGCCATCTGCCTGTAGAGCGCCCGTGCTCGATCCGAATCCGTCGGTGGATTGACGATTTCGAGGACGACGTATTCGTCGCCTGGTGGATTCCCGGGCAGTCCGCGACCGCGCAGACGCAATTTTTGGCCGGTCTGGGAACCCGCGGGAACCTTGAGGTCGACCTTGCCACCGAGGGTTGGCACTGTCAAGGTCGCGCCGAGGGCGGCTTCCCAGGGTGCGACCGGCATGGTTACAGAGAGGTCCCGTCCGTCTACCCGGTAGCGGGCATGCGGTGCGATGTGGATTTCCAGGTACAGGTCGCCGTTGGGCCCTCCGCCGTAGCCCGGGCTGCCCTGTCCGGCGAGCCGCACCTGCTGCCCGGCCTGGACGCCGGCGGGGATACGGACGTTCAGGGTCCGTACATCGGTTCGTCCGTCCGGGGTGGGAATCGACAGCCGCACGGGCCGGGTGACCCCGGCATAGGCATCTTCGAGCGTAATGGTGAGCTGGGCGTGTTCGTCTTCGCCACGCATGCTGGCGGCGCGGTGGAAGCCACCGCCACCACCGCCAAAAATGCTCTCGAAGAAGTCACTGAAGTGGGCTGCGTCTGGCCGCCGTCCCTCCTGACTCCGGGCACGGCCGCGCGCGGAGCCGGCCGACTGCCACCCCGGGGGCGGCGTGAAATCCTGATCGGCCCGCCAGTTGGGCCCCAGCTGGTCGTATGCCGCGCGCTTCTCGGGGTCGCGCAGGACCTCGTAGGCCTCGCCGAGCTCCTTGAACCGCTCTTCCGCCCCCTTCTCCTTGCTGACGTCCGGATGGTACTTGTGTGCAAGCTTCCGGTAGGCGCGCTTGATTTCTTCGGCGCTAGCGGTGCGGGGCACTCCCATGACGGCGTAATAATCTTTGTATCGCATGCGCACAAGATGCGGCCGCGCAACTCATCCTTCAAGTGCCAGATGGTTCGAGACCCTGTTGTGGCGCATTGCCGACGTAATTCAGGGGGGTGAGGGCCAGCAACCGGTCCCTGGCTTCGTCGGGCAGCGCGAGACCCTTGATGAAGGCATGCAGTTCCGCGCGGGTCAGGCTGCGTCCGCGGCTCAAGTCTTTCATCTGTTCGTAACCACCCTGCAGGCCATAGCGGCGCATGACCGTCTGCACGGCCTCGGTCAAAACTTCATCGTGGGTGGCGAGGTCTGCGGCCAGCTTCTCCCGGTCGACCTCGAGTTTGGCAAGCCCCCGTGAACAGGCCACGTAGCCAAGCTGCGCATAACCCATGGCCGCGCCAATGTTGCGCAGTACGGTCGAGTCGCTTAAGTCCCGCTGGAAGCGGCTTATGGGGAGCTTCTCGGCCAGATGTCCGAGCAGCGCATTGGCCATGCCGAGATTGCCTTCCGCGTTTTCGAAATCGATCGGGTTGACCTTGTGCGGCATGGTCGATGATCCCACTTCGCCCGCCTTGGTCTTCTGGCGGAAGTACGCAAGGGAGATGTAGCCCCAGACGTCGCGACACAGATCGATCAGGGCGGCGTTGAAACGCATCAGTGCGTGGCAGAGCGTGGCCAGTCCGTCGTGTGGCTCAATCTGGGTGGTATGCGGGTTCTGGGCAAGCTCGAGATCGGCGAGGACCGATGCGGCCAAAAGCGGCCAGTCGATCTCGGGATAGGCGATGTAGTGGGCGTTATAGTTGCCCACGGCCCCGTTGATCTTTCCCGACATCGTGACGGCCTTGACCTCCGCCAAAAGCCGCGTCAGGCGGGTGGCAAACACCCGCATCTCCTTACCGACAGTGGTGGGAGACGCCGGCTGTCCATGGGTGCGCGCAAGCATCGGCGTCGTGGCCTCGCGCGCGGCCAGCTCATCGCACTGGGCCACGATGCGGGCCATCGCGGGGATCAGCACCTGATCGCGCCCGTCACGGGTCATGCAGGCGTAGGCGACGTTGTTGACGTCTTCGGACGTCAGCGCAAAATGCACGAATTCAAGCGCCCGGGAGAGCGAAGGTTCGGCGGCCAGCTGCTGGCGCAAATAGTATTCGATCGCCTTGACGTCGTGATTGGTGGTGGCCTCGATCGATTTGACGGCAATGCCGCCGGCTTCATCAAAGCCGGTGAGGATGGCTTCCAGCGCCCGTTCGCCGCGGCCGTCGAGTGGTGGCAGTTCGGTGATGCCAGGATGACTGGCAAGCGCCTTGAGCCACGCAATTTCCATCCGGAGGCGGTAACGCATGAGGCCGAGTTCGCTGAAGATGTCGGCGAGGGCGGCTGTCTGTCGGCTGTAGCGGCCGTCGAGCGGGGAAAGGGCAGTCAGGGCGGTCAAGAACATCCTCCAGGGCTAGTCGCAGAACCGGTCTCGCTATTATCCTGTGACTTGTGGCAAAACCCAACTCCTTCCTGCTCGAGACGCTGCTTTCCGCCGTGCGCAGCTGTCGGGCCTGCGCGGATCTGCCCTGTGGACCCCGCCCGGTGTTGCGTGTTCATCCCGCCGCGCGCCTCCTCCTGATCGGGCAGGCGCCGGGGCGCCGTGTCCACGATACCGGGGTCCCCTGGAACGATCGCAGCGGCGCGCGCCTGCGCGCGTGGCTCGGCCTGTCTCCCGAGGTCTTTTACGGCCCCCTGGTCGCCATCATCCCCATGGGCCTTTGTTATCCCGGCACCGGCCCTCGCGGCGATCTGCCGCCACGCAGGCAGTGCGCGCCGTTATGGTTTGGTTCGCTGCGGGCGCAGCTGCCGGCCGTCGAGTGTACGGTTCTGATCGGTCTGCATGCCATCCGCTATCACCTGCCGCAGCGGCAGCCCCTGGCGGCTTTGTTGCGTGATGCGGGGGATGGCCACCACCTGGTCTTGCCGCATCCCTCGGGCCGCAATAACGCCTGGCTTGCCCGTCATCCGTGGTTCGAGGCCGAGTGTCTGCCGGTTCTCAGGGAGCGCATCGCCGCCCTTCTTGCCTAACTGTCGCCGGTGGCGGCGATGATGACGGCACCGCCCAGACAGGTGTCGCCGTCGTAGAATACAGCCGACTGTCCCGGGGCCACTGCCCAGGCCGGCCGGGCGAAGGTGATACGCAGTCCGCTGGCGGCGGCTTCCACGGTGCAGGCATGGGCCTTTTCGCGGTAACGGATCTTCACCTGCCCCTGCCAGGGGAGGGCCGGCGGGTCTGTCAGCCAGGATGGGGCCGCGGTCAGGCACCCCGGCCGGTACAACGCCGGATGGTGCCGCCCCTGGGCTACGATCAGGGTGCGATCGGCTGGACGCTTGCCGGCGACGTACCACGCCGGGCCGGCGCCGCCGATGCCAAGACCGTGACGCTGGCCGATGGTGTAGTACATGAGTCCGTCATGATGACCCTTCGGCGTCCCGTCCGTGCTCTCCATGGGTCCTGGGGCATCCTCGAGATACCGGCGCAGAAAGGTCTTGAAGTGATGTTCTCCGATAAAGCAGATGCCGGTACTGCTCTTGCGGTCGGCGTTGTGGAGGCCGAGACGGTGGGCGATGGCGCGAACCTCTTCCTTGGTGAGATCCCCGACCGGAAACAGTGTCCGGTTCAGAACCGCCCCATCGATCGTGTGCAGAAAGTACGTCTGGTCCCGGTCGGCATCCCGGCCCGTCTTCAGCAGGACCCGATCGGCATCGAGCGGTGCGCAGCGGGCGTAGTGGCCGGTGGCCATGAGGGTGGCGCCAAGCGAGCGGGCATAGCGCCAGAAGACATCGAACTTGATTTCGCGGTTGCACAGAACGTCCGGATTGGGCGTAAGGCCGGCGCGGCAGTCGGCGAGGAAGCGGGCAAACACCCGCTCCCGGTAGTCGCGGGCGAAATTGACGGCGTGAAGGGGGATCTCGAGACGGTCGCAGACGGCGCGCGCGGAGGCGAAGTCGGCGGCCGCCGGGCACAAGCCGTCGTCCGTGTCGTCATCATCCCAGTTTTTCATGAACAAAGCGGAGACGCGATAGCCCTGTTCGAGCAGGCGCAACGCCGCCACCGCCGAATCGACTCCGCCCGACAGCGCCACCATGACGTGGTGCGCCGTGGCGGCGGCCGGGGGTCCGGAAGGCGGCATCGAGGGGGCGGTGTTCATGCCGTCAAGGGGGCATCCGCCAGCTGCCTGATCAGATCGAGCGGATAACGCTGTCCGCGCCGGTAGTCGGCGATGGCGCGCAGGACCTGTGGTCCCCGGTGTTCGGCCTGCCGGGCGAGGAGGTCTGCCTCGCTAAGCCACAGCGCCCGGCGGATGCCGTGGTCGAGCGGGCGTGCCGGATCGTGGCCGGATACATCGCCGGTGAAGGCAAAACGCAGATAGGTCGTGCCGCTTGCCGACTTGTAATGGTAGACGCCAAGCAGCGCCGTCGGCGTGAACTGCCAAGCGGTTTCTTCGAGAGTTTCCCGGCGAACCGCCGCAAGGAGGGTTTCGCCGGCCTCCAGGTGGCCCGCCGGCTGGTTGATGACCAGCGCGCCCGCCACTTCTTCTTCCACGCACAGAAAACGGCCTTCGTGTTCCACGACCGCAGCGACAGTCACATGGGCTTGCAGCATGTCCTATTCTACCTCGATGTTGCGCCAATGACCGCTTGGCAGTCCGTCGATTGTGTGTTTGCCGACAGCATAACGGATCAGCCGCAGGGTCGGGTGGCCGACCGCGGCGGTCATCCGGCGTATCTGGCGATTGCGCCCTTCCCGTATTGTCAGGGACAGCCAGCTCGTCGGCACCGTCAGGCGATGCCGGATCGGCGGATCACGTGCCCACACGGCCGGTGCCGCGAGCCGGGTGATGGTCGCCGGGCGTGTCGGTTGCCCGTCAAGGGGGACGCCGGCGGCCAGACGCGCGAGCGCTTCGTCGGAGGGCTCACCTTCGACCTGCGCCCAGTAGGTCTTCGGCCATCCCCGTCCGGGACGCGTGATGCGGTGGATGAGGGCGCCCGAGTCGGTCAGCAGCAGGAGGCCTTCGGAGTCGAGATCGAGCCGGCCGGCCGCGTACACATGCGGTACATCGATGTAATCCTTCAGGGTCTGGCGTCCGTGCGGGTCCGTGAAGCGGCTCAAGACACCGTAGGGCTTGTTAAAGAGAATCAGGCGCATGTGCCGTTCAGGGACGAATCCGCTACAATTGCAAGCCACACAGTATAGCCTAGGCGCATCGGCGCGCGGACTTGGAGGAACACGAGATGGCAGGTCAGAGCACACAAGCACAACGGATCAGCGTGCGCGGCGACGGACGACTGAACGTGCCCGACCGGCCGATCATCCCGTTCATCGAGGGGGATGGTATCGGTGTTGATATCACGCCCGTCATGCGCATGGTCGTGGATGCCGCGGTCAGTCGCGCCTACGGGGCGAAGCGGCAGATCGAGTGGCTGGAGATCCTGGCCGGCGAGAAGGCCCAGCAGCGCACTGGCGACCCGCTGCCGGCCGAGACCCTGAAGGCCATTGCCGATCATGTGGTGTCGATCAAGGGCCCGCTGACGACGCCAGTCGGCGGCGGGCGGCGTTCGCTGAACGTGGCGTTGCGCCAGGAGCTCGATCTGTATGTGTGTCTGCGTCCAGTCCGCTACTTCCCGTCGGTACCAAGCCCTCTCAAGGCGCCGGAAAAGACGGACATGGTCATTTTCCGGGAAAATTCCGAGGATATCTACGCGGGGATCGAATGGCCGGCCGGATCACCCGAGGTCGAACGCGTCATCGAGTTTCTGATGCAGACCATGGGCGTGCGGTCCATCCGCTTTCCGGGGACCTCGGGCATCGGCATCAAGCCGGTTTCGAGAGAAGGCACCGAGCGTCTGGTGCGCAAGGCCTACGAGTACGCGCTGACCCACAAAAAGCCGTCGGTGACGCTGGTGCACAAGGGCAACATCATGAAATTCACCGAAGGCGCCTTCAAGGAATGGGGCATGGAGCTCGCCCGGCGCGAATTCGGCGCAGTCACGGTCGACGGGCAGCTGCGGCTGCCGCGCGCCGACGGCGGTTTTGTCGTGATCAAGGATGTGATTGCCGACGCCTTCCTCCAGCAGATCCTGCTGCGGCCCGAGGACTACAGCGTCATCGCCACCTTGAACCTGAACGGCGATTACATTTCCGATGCGCTGGCCGCGCAGGTGGGCGGGATCGGCATGGCGCCGGGCGCCAATCTGTCGGACACCATTGCCATGTTCGAGGCGACTCATGGCACCGCGCCCCGCTATGCCGGTCAGGACAAGGTCAATCCCGGCTCCCTGATTCTGTCGGCGGAGATGATGCTGCGGCACATGGGATGGACGGAAGCGGCCGATCTGATCACGACCGGACTGTGCGGCGCGCTCGTCACCGGACATGTAACCTATGATCTGGCGCGGCTCATGCCAGGCTCGGTCGAGGTGAGCTGTTCGTCCTTCGGCGCGGCGATCATTGCCCACATGGCCGCCTAGACAACCGCGTGCCCCAGGGTGTTTGCGCGTGGCGCCGGCAAGCAGGAAGACCCCAAGGCGATGAAATCCTCGCATCGCGCGCTGGCGGTGGCGGCCATCATCCTGCTCGGGGGCTGCGGGACCTACCAGCCGCGCCCGCTGGACGCCGCACGGGTGGCCAAAGCCTTGCCGGGGCGCCCGCTCACGGCGGTCTGGGCGGCGTATTCCCGCCGCCTCCTGCCCGCTCTGCCGCCGCTGGTCGTGGTGGCTCATCAGGGACTGACGCCGGCGGCCGCGGCGGTCTGGGCGGTGGTGGGCGATCCTGATCTGCGCGCATCGCGCGCCCGCGTCGGCATCGCGCAGGCCCAGCTGCTCGCCGCAGGCCTTCTGCCCAATCCCGTCTTTTCATTCGGCGTGGGCCTGCCCATAAGCGGCCTGGGCCTGACTAGCGCCTTCCGCGCGGCGCTCAGTCTGCCCGTGCAGGCGCTCGTGACGCGGCCGGCGCGGGTGGCCGCGGCGCGCGCGCAAGTCAGGCGTGTCGATCTGACCCTTGCCTGGCAGGCCTGGCAGGTGGCGCTGCACGCCAAAGACGATGTCTACCAGCTGGAACTCCTGAACCGCGAGCGGACGGTGCTGCACGGCGAGATCGGGGATCTGCGCGAGCAGGTGGCCCTGCTTGCGCGCGGCGAGCGGGCGCGGCTTGTGACGGCCGGTGCCGCCCTCGCGGCGCGGGTGGCGCTGCGGCGTGCCGAACTGGAGGCTGTGCGCGCGGGGGCCTTGTACCGCGTAAAGCTGCTGGCGCTGAAAGGGCTGCTCGGATTGAAGCCACGTGATGCCCTGCGCCTTAGTGCGCAAAAGGAAAATCCGTTTCGGGTGCCACCCGACCGGCGGGCCCTGCTGGCCGGTCTTGCCGCGCGCCGTCTGGATCTGATCGCTCTGCGCGCCGGCTATCGCGCCGCGAGCGCGGGGATGCGGGCCGCGGTTTTGGGGGAATTCCCGCCGCTGTCGCTTGGCGTAAACCGCGCCCGCGACACCACCGACGTCAATACGGTCGGCACGGATCTGTCCGTGGCATTGCCGATCTTCAACCACAACCAGGGGGCGGTCGCGATCGCCCGGGCAAACAGGCGCCTGGTGCTGCGGACCTATGCGGCGCGCCTTTCCGATGCCCGCCTGAAAGTGACCGAACTGATGGCGTCCATGCAGGCGGCAAGACAAGAGATGAGTGCGCACCGGCAGATGCTAAAGGCGCTTTTGCGTCTGCAGGGACTCTACCGCGAGGCCCTGGCGCAGCACGCCATCGATGCGCTTGTGTACTATCGCCTCGCCACCCAGGTGACGCGCGAGCGGCTGCGGGAGATCGCCGATGCCGCGCGGCTCGATCAACTGGGCGTGGCGCTCGAGACCGAGAGCGGCTGGTTTGATCTGCCGCGGGCCAAGACATGACAAGGAGGCGCGCATTTCTTGCAGCCGCCGCCCTGCTTGTGGCGGCGGGGGTGTCCTTCCTGCTGCGCGCGCCACGAAAACCCGCAGGCCCCGCGCCCGTGGTGGCGACGGTGCGCGTGGCGCCGCTTAGGCTGGTGCCGGTGCACCGCACACTGATCGCCTATGGCCGGGTGGTGGCCGCCCCCTCGGCCCTGCAGGCGGTGACCGAACCGTTCGCGGTGGTGGTAAGCGGCGTGAACGTCAATCTCGGCCAGCCGATCGCGCGCGGGGCGACACTGATGACGCTCGTGCCGGCGGCCGACACCCGTCTTGCGCTGCTGCGCGCCCGTACCGACTATCATATCGCCAGGCTGACGCTGGCCGAGACCCGCGAACGCTACACGCTGCAACTTGCGACGCGCAGCCAGTTGCTGGCCGCCGAACGCGGATTCGACAACGCGCGCGCGGCGCTGCGTCTTCTGCGCCGCGAAGGCCTGCGGTCGCGCATGGAAGTCAAGGCGCCGGTGCGCGGGGTTGTCAGCCGCGTCTTTGCCCAGGAAGGTGCTATCGTCGCCGCCGGCCAGCCGCTCATGGAGCTGGTGGCGCGCGACCGGCTGGAAGTGCGTCTGGGCGCCGAGGCCGAAGACATCGGCAATCTGGAGCCCGGTACGCGCGTGACACTGCGGTCGTTTGCCTCCGACCGCCAAGGCGTGCGCGGTCTGGTCTCGGTCGTCTCCCGCGTGGTCAATCCGGCCACCCATATGGTGGATGTGTTCGTGGCCTTGCCGCGCAGCAATCCCTATCTGCTCGGCGAATACGTGGAAGGCCGTTTCGTGACCACCTCGCCGCCGGTCCTGGTGGCGCCGCGGTCGGCGGTCTTGCCGGTCGATCACCGCGAGACCCTCTATACCGTCGTCAACGGGCGCGCGGTCGCGCACGTCGTGCGCCTGGGCGTGCGCAACCATCACATCGTCCAGGTGATAGGCGCCCACCTGCGCCCGGGCGAGCCGGTGGTCGTCCTTGGCAATTATGAGCTAAAGCCCGGCATGCGGGTGAAAGTGGCATGAGCGGCGATCAATGGCTGCAACGCCACCGGCGTTCGCTTCTCTTTCTCATGCTGCTGCTCGTGCTGGGTGGTATCGGCGCAAGCTTCAAGGTGCCCGTGGCGCTTTTCCCGCACGTGAATTTTCCGCGCGTGGAGATCTATGCGCAGGCCGGTGACCGGCCGGCCAAACGGATGTTGATCGCCGTCACCTATCCGATCGAGCAGGCGGTGCGCGGCATTCCCGGAGTGGTCGGTGTGCGATCCACGACCAGCCGCGGCGGCGCGGACTTTTATGTGAATTTCCGCTGGGGCGACAACATGAGTATCGCCACGCTCGAGGTGCAGGCGGCGCTTGCCGGCCTGAGCGCCCGTCTGCCCGCCGACACACGGCTCGACGTGCGCCGCATGCGGCCGACGATTTTTCGCATGCTCGCCTACACGCTCACCTCGGATCGCGTGTCGCAGGCGCACCTGCTCGACATCGCCCGTTATGAACTGCGTCCGCTGTTGTCGGCCATACCGGGTGTCGCCCGTGTCGGCGTGATCGGTGGGCGCACCGAGGAATACCGCGTCACGGTCAATCCGGTGCGTCTGGCGCAGTACGGGCTTACGGTCGCAGACGTCGCCCGTTCGCTCAAGGAAAGCAATGTCCTGAAAAGCGTAGGCCATCTGACGCGTCACTATCAGTTCTATCTGCTCATCTCCGATACACGGCTGCGACGCCTGCGGGACATCAGGAAAACCGTGTTGCGCTCCGATGGCCATGGCATCGTGCGCCTTGGCGAAGTGGCCTCGGTGCGCCGTGCCCTGAAACCCCAGTGGACCCAGGTGGTGGGCGGCGGCAAGCCTGCGGTCAGCATCCAGATCTATCAGCAGCCAGGCGGCAACACGCTGGCCATCACGCAAGCCGTGAGCCGTGCCTTGCGGGCCTTCAGCCACCGGTTGCCGCCGGGTGTCCAAATCCGCCGCTGGTACGACCAGGCGACCCTCATCCGCGCGGCTGCGGCCACGGTGCGCGATGCGGTGATGGTCGGCGCGCTGCTTGCCGCCGCCGTGCTGCTTGCGTTTCTGCGCAGTATCCGCATCATGTTGATTGCTTTGGTGACGGTACCGACCGTCCTCGCGGCGACGATCGTCGTGCTCTACGTCATGCACATGACGTTCAACATCATGACGCTGGGCGGGATGGCCGCTGCGGTGGGCCTTATCATCGACGACACGATCGTGATGATCGAACACATCGTGCGGCGGCAGGCCGAAAGCGTGGCACAGAGGCGGCCTGCGGGTGTCATGCAGGCGGTGCGCGAGTTCACGCGGCCGTTGATGGGATCGTCTGCCTCCACGGTCGTCATTTTCATGCCTCTTGCCTTCCTGCAGGGAGTGACCGGGGCGTTTTTCCGGGCGCTGTCGCTCACCATGGCCGCAAGTCTCGTGATCTCGTTTTTTGTCACCTGGCTTGTCGTGCCGATCCTGGCCGACCATCTGCTGGGAGGCGGTCACGCGGACAGGGAACGCACGGGACCTCTGCTCGGATGGCTGCAGCGCGCCTACGGGCGTCTGATGCAGCGGCTCTTTCGCCAGCCGCTCTGGCTTGCCGCCGGACTTGCCGTCCTGCTCGGGGCGGGATGGGCCGGTTATGCCATGACGGGTTCGGGCTTCATGCCGGCGATGGACGAAGGCGGCTTCGTGCTGAACTACAAGGCGAGGCCGGGTACCTCGCTCAAGGAAACCGCGCGTCTTTTGGACGAAGTCGAGCGGATTCTTCTGCGCGATCACGCCGTCCAGACATTTTCGCTGCGCACGGGGCTGCAGTTGGGTGGCGGCATCACCGGGACCAACGAGGGTGATTTCTTTGTGCTCCTAAAGCCGTTCCCGCGCCCGCCGGTGTGGAAGGTGATGGCGCGGGTGCGCCGGAAGATCAAGGCAGGCGTGCCGGGATTGCAGGTCAGCATGGATCAGCCCATGCAGGATCTGATCGGTGACCTGACGGGCAGTCCGCGCCCGATCGAGATCAAGCTGTTCTCCGGAAACGGCCCGCTGCTGCGGCAGACCGCGCGGCAGGTGGCGCGGCACCTTGCCATGATCCCCGGGGTGCTGGCCGTGCGCGACGGCATCGTCTATTCAGGCAACGCCATCGACATCCGCGTCGACCGGGCGAAGGCGGCGCTCGAAGGGGTCAGTCCCGCAAGCGTCACCGCGCAGCTCCATGATGAGTTAAACGGTGCGGTCGCCACCCGCGTGCAGCGCGGCATACGCCTGATCGGGGTGCGGGTATGGGTGCCGCGTTCGATGCGCGCATCGCTTGGCGCCATCCGCAACCTCCCGCTGGAGGCAGCCAATGG
>JAJYHH010000046.1 GCA_021784845.1 Pseudomonadota bacterium | reverse complement strand
TATCTGCCGGATCTGCGCTCCGTGCTCATGGACGAAGACACCCTGCTCCGTCACAAGGCATTGTGGGTAGACGAGAAAGAACAGAATCCCGCGATGGAGCTCGCCCTTTTGACCAAAAAAGAGCAATCGCTGTACCGGGATCTGAAAGAGCAACGATGGGGGCAGAACGTCCGCCTGGAACAGGAGCGGATCGATTGGGATACCGCATGGGGCGCCTTGCAGCGCTCGCTTTTCCAGGACCCCTGATCAAGAAGAGGCAGCCATCGGCAAAAGCCACCTTCCGGCCGTCCTATCACCCCCTGCGGAAAAAGCCATTTTTTTCCCGTGATCTTTCCCTGTGTTGCAAAAAGGCCTTCCGCATTCCGCCTGCGCGGCGCAAGCGCCAAGGAGATCCAGGGTGCACGCTTGCGACGGATTGTCGTTGCGTCCTAACAGACCGGGGCGGTACATCCACCTTGGTGGAGGTAAAGCCGGCAATACGCACGAAACGGGCAGGCTCCGCAAGATGAACGGAAAACCGCAGAGGGGCGTGTCGTCCTCGTGATCGCGACGGGCGATCCTGGCTTGTGCCCCCGGGGCCGGGAGGGCCCGGCCAAAGCAGCCGGATCACCCGTGGCCCTGGCCATCTGATCCCCGTCGGCACAAAGCGGTGCGCCAGTCGCCTTCGTCCGGATGCTGCTCGATGCCACAGCCGGGCAGGCAGACGACGGGGCAGCCGGACCCTGTCGGCTGGACGGGGATGAATCGGACGGGACGCCGAAGTGGGCCAGTTTCGCAGACGCGGCCGTGCAGCCGGCGGCGGACAAGGACGACACGCGGAAGACAGGCAGCCTGCCGGGGAGCCGGGGAATCCAGGGGGGCGCCACGGACGCCGGCCCCCGCGCCCAGGCCCGGGTTCCGGGCACCCGGATTCGGGTGCCCGGACACACGGCCAGTGTCTGCGAAAGCGCCGCGTTTGTGGCACAATGCGGCCGCGCAAGTGTCGCTTGCCAAACGGAGCACAAGACAATGAAACATGGTGGTTTATTGCTGGTCTTAATGGGGTTGACCGTGACGGGTTGCGCGCCGCCCTTGAGTGGCGAGGCCTATTCCCAATCCGGCGCCATGCAGGCCAATGTAGTCAGAATCGGGCGCGTGATCGCCGTGCGCCCTGTCATGATCCGTGAGGATCGCAACAACAGCGCCAACGACGCCGTCATCGGCGGAGCGGGCGGTGCGGGCCTTGGCGCAATCGCCGGAAACGGCAGAGGCGCCCTCATTGGTGGCCTGATCGGCGCCCTGGGGGGTGCCGTCGTCGGCGCCAACAGCGAGACACGCGGCGAACTCGTGACCATCCAGTACTCGCATTCGCGGAGGGTGATCGCAATTGCTCAGCCCATGGGTCCCTATGAGGCACCCTTTTATGTCGGCGAACAGGTCCAGGTTTTGTTTGGTCGTCGGGATCGCGTTTTGCCCTTGGGCCAGCCGTAAACGAAGGGTGTCGAGCCTGGCAACCGCCCCGGCGGGGCACGGCGCCCGCTTCCGGGTGCGCAGCGGCGCACCCCGAGCCGGACGCAGATACTCGCGCGATGGGTCGCATGATTCACGGGCCATTTCGTGCAGGTAGCCCGCCCGACCACGCGAGCAGCATGCATTCCGGACGCCCGTGGGGGTTCTTGCGGACACACCATGACGTCGCTCGCGCGAGCGTGCAACCAGGGAGCGGGCTTTTCGCCTGCGCACGATCCCGACGAAGAGGATCGGCACGCACCTCGTGATCGGGACGACCGCGTGCAGATGGCGGCACGGTTTCCCTCGGACACCGTGCAGGATTGCAGCCTGCGATTGAGACACGCGCGATCAGCCGCCACCCCGGCGCTATTGCCCGGCCGCACCAGCGGCTGGCGCAGACGCCGGGGCGGCTTCAGTGTGCTCCACAGACAGGAGACAACCAGCGCGCAGAGATGGTCTCGTTCGTGCTGACTACGCCCACCGGCGTATGCGTGCGCGCAACCACGGATCCGGAATAGCTTTGCTCGCGCGGCCCAAAGATCACATGAATATCCATGTTGACGAGAAGGTGCTCGCCCTCGACCGACGGCGCCTGGCATACCTCGCGACCGTAGGCTCTGGATCCTGTCTGTTGCCATGAAATAAGACGACAGTGCTCGTTGGGCTGATGGAACATCCACGATCCCCGGGCCGTCCCGGTGTTGCAGGTCGTATACGTATCATGGAAATAGTTGCTATGAACGGTGACGTGCCACAAACCCCTGGGCGGGGCCGCATGGGCAGACAAGGCCGCCGACAGAGAGGCCGTCAGAAACACAAGCCCGATCCTGCGCATACTTATCTATCTCCCTCAGGAATGAATCGATATTGGGGTGCCACTCCGGATACGGCGCGCGGCCAGCGACGCTGATGTGTCGCGCTATGCCATCGCAAGCGCCATGATGGCGTCGTACCGGTCTCCGGTACGCTCAATCCACGATACGCGAAGTCTCGCACGCAGACAATCGCGGGGCATCCCGAAACGCCAGTGGACCGGCCGCTTGTATGCCGTCTTGCCGCCGACAGGGGCTCTGGTCTCTGCGCCTTTTCACCGCCCGCCCGTAGCCTGAAGCAAACCATCGGAACCGCGCCACACACCGGCGGTTATCCGGCCAGAAAGCGCCCTCTGTCTATCCGGTGGCACGTACCCTGTCGAAGTGATCCGGAATGGCCGGGGTCAAAAACCCTCTGCTTCCCATGACTATGTCAGGCGATGACGAAAAAGCCAGGTGGCCGTGGTCATGGTCACAAGACCGATGGCGAGAAGAGGGATGTACTGGCTCCAGAGCATACCCATTCCGTCGCCCTCCAGGAAAACACCCCGCAGAATGACCAGAAAATACCGCAATGGATTCAGGTAGGTCAGATATTGCACGGCCACGGGCATATTGGCAATCGGTGTCGCAAAGCCAGACAAAATGATAGCGGGCACCAGGAACAGGAAGGCACCCAGAAGGCCCTGCTGCTGTGTTGCCGACGCGGAAGATATCGCAAGGCCCACCCCGATCGCCGCCAGAAGAAAAAGAAAGAGCCCCAGATACAGCGCAAGCACCCCTCCCGTGAACGGCACCCCAAACCAGAGTACCGCCACCACGATGATCAAGGTCGCTTCCAGCCCCCCAATCAGAAAGCCCGGCAAGGCCTTACCCAGAAGGATCTCCCAGACGTTAAGCGGTGTCACCAGCAACTGGTCGAATGTTCCGGCTTCCCTCTCACGGGCCACCGAAAGCCCGGTGACCAGCATGGCGACCACCAGCGTCAAGAGTCCGACGACGCCCGGGACGATAAACCAGCGGGATCGCAGGTTCGGATTAAACCACGAGCGCGTCACCAAAACCGCAGGCGCCGCGCGCCAGCCGTGCGCGCCTGCCCATTCGGTACTGAAGGCTTGAATGACTGTATTGACATCGTTTAGCGCAATGAGCGCCGTATTGGAATTGCGTCCATCTATGATGAGCTCCACGCGCGCGGCCCTGTGCAGGGCCAGATCGCGGGAAAATCGCGGCCCTATGCGCAAAATCATAAGCGCCTGCTTGTCGCTTATGATATCAGCCACCCGCCTGCTGCTTTTTAGCATCCCCTTCAAGGCAAAATAGGGTGAACCCTGAAACCGCGCAATCAGCTGCCGCGATGCTCCGCCTGTGTCTTCGTTATAGACCATCATCGGCACATGGCGCAGATTGAACGTCGCCGCATAGCTAAAGACGATGAGCTGAATCACGGGCGGGCCGATCAGAACCATGCGGCTTGCCTTGTTGCGCAAAACCGCAAGAAATTCCTTGATAACCAGGGCATAGACCCGGTACCAGTCCATCAGTCGAGCCTCTTGTGTGAGATACGCACCACGACCACGAAAAAGAACACCGCGATCAAGCCAAGTGCCGCCATGTTGCGGGCGATCACAGGCCAGACATCCCCCGCAAGAAACAGCGTCTGCAGCGTGGACACGAAATAGCGCGCGGCGATGATATGCGTAATGGCACGAATCGGCCACGGCATGGAATTAATGTCGAATATGAACCCGGACAGGATGAATGCCGGCAAAAAGGTTGTAACCAGAGCGATCATGCCGGCGACAAACTGATTCCGCGCAATGGTCGAAATCAGAAGGCCCATGCCGAGCGCCGTCAGCAGAAACAACGCCGAACACGCAAAAAGCAGCCACAAAGACCCGACCAGAGGCACCGCAAACACCGCTATCGCCATAAACACCGAGAGCGTCATCCCGCCCATACCGAGCGCAAAATACGGAATCACCTTGCCGATGAGGATTTCGGCGATGGTGGCCGGCGACGCCATGAGCGCTTCCATGGTACCCCTTTCCCACTCCCGCGCCACGACGAGCGCCGTGAGCAGCGCACCGATCAGCGTCATGATCACCGCAATGAGGCCAGGCACCAGATAGTCACGGCTGCGCAGAGCCGGGTTAAACCAGACGCGGCTGCGGACATCCACAGGCACAACCAGGGATTCGCCCCGCTCCTGTGCTTGCGTGCCCAGCCACAAACCCCAGACACCCTGCACATAGCCTTTGATGATGCGCGCATTATTGGCGTTGACGCCGTTTACAATGACGCCAATCGGCGCCGTCGCGCTGCGCACGGCCCTGCGGGTAAAACTCGATCGCAGCCAGATGATGCCATCCACGCGGCGTTCCATGAGCGCCTGCCGCGCCGCCGCCATGTCCGCGTACGTTCGCGGCCGGAAGTACGGCGACTGCCGGAATCCCGCGAAAAAGGCGCTCGTCTCCGCCGTCGCATGATCGGCCACGAGCGCCACCGGCACATGCCGCGCGTCCAGGGATACCCCGTAACCGAAGAGCAGCAACAGGAAAAAGGGCATGACGAAAGCGATCGCAATGGACGAGGGGTCGCGTAGAATCTGCAGCGCTTCCTTGCGAATGAGACCGCGCAATCGCTGGGCGTTCATGATGCACGCCTCGTCTGCGCTTCATGCTCCTCGATCAGCGCAACAAAGGCATCTTCCATGGTCGGATTGGGCCGGTCCGCCGTGCGTACGCGGGCGCGAATCTCCGTCGGCGTGCCTGCGGCGAGTATGCTGCCAAGCGACATCAAGACCAGCTCATCACAGTACTCCGCCTCCTCCATGAAGTGCGTGGTCACCATGATCGTCACACCACTGTCGGCCAGAGCGTTGATGCGCCCCCAGAACTCTCGCCGCGCCAACGGATCGACACCCGATGTCGGTTCGTCCAGAAAAAGGATTTTCGGTTCGTGGATCAGGGCGCAAGCCAGCGCCAGACGCCGCTTGAAACCAAGCGCCAGATCGTTGCCATTGGTGTCCCAGAAGGCGGCCAGTTCAAAAGCTTCCGCAGCCCAGCGCAGCCGCGCTGCGCGCTGCGTACCCTTCAATCCGTAGGCCGCTGAAAAGAATGAAAGATTTTGCGCCACACTGAGATCACCGTACAAGGAGAACTTCTGTGACATATAGCCCATGTGCGCGCGCGCCATGGCAGGCGCTGCGCGCACATCAATGCCGGCCACCATCAGTGTGCCGGACGAAGGCGGCAACAAGCCGCAGAGCATGCGGAACGTTGTCGTTTTGCCGGCGCCATTGGCACCAAGAAGGCCGAAGATGCGGCCGCGTTCAACCTGAAAACTTATGCTTTTGACCGCCTCGAACGATCCGAAGAAACGGCGCAGGTCACGCACTTCGATCATGACATCGGAGGCATTCGCCGTTCCTGCCGTTCCTGCCGTTCCTGCCGTTCCTGCCGTTCCTGCCGTTCCTGCCGTTCCTGCCGTTCCTGCCGTTCCTGCCGTTCCTGCCGTTCCTGCCGTTCCTGCCGTTCCTGCCGTTCCTGCCAACACTCCACGCAGGCGCTCGACAAATGCATCCTCGAAGCGTGGCTCAACCGGCACAAAGGCAATGCCGGGAAGCACGGGAAGATGCGCACCCGGACGCATCACTACGCGCACCCCTTCGCGCTGCACGACCGCGTCGAAAAATGCCTCCTCACCCGCCACCTGAGCCTGAATGGCACGTCCCGACAAGCCCGTTGCGGTGGCAAAAAAACTGCGGCCCGCCATCCGCTCACGAAAATCGGCTGGCGCCCCCTCCTCAAGGACCATTCCCTTGTGGATCAGCAGGACGTGACCACAGCGCTCGGCTTCATCCAGATAGGCGGTACTGATGAGAATCCCGGTCTCTTGTCCTTCCACCAAGCCGCTGACTATCGCCCACAATTCCCGTCGCGAAATCGGGTCGACACCTACCGTTGGTTCGTCTAGCAGCAACAGACGGGGAGGACGCACGAGCGTACAGGCAAGTCCTAGCTTTTGTTTCATGCCTCCAGAAAGATCGCGCGCAAGACGCCGGCCAAATGGACCAAGCCCTGTCAATCGCAACAATTCCCCGTAGCGCGCCGCCCGCGTCTCACGAGGAACGCCCTGCAGATCGGAAAAAAGATCCAGATTTTCCTGGACGGTAAGATCCTCATAGAGGCCAAAACGCTGCGGCATGTAGCCGACCGACTGCTGGATGCGGGCCGCCTCCTTGCTGCTGTCAAAACCGAGCGCAACCACGCGCCCCTCATTGGGCACCAGCAAGCCCGCGCACAGACGCATCAGCGTGGTCTTGCCAGCTCCGTCGGGCCCAAGGAGACCGGTGATGGTCCCGGGACGCACCAAGAAACTGACATCCGCCACGGCCGTGATGCGCGTCTTCCCGACGCGAAAGCTCTTGTGTACGTTGTGCAATTCGAGCAGTGGCGCAGGCGTATCCATGCTCAGGGTCCACAGGGTCGCGCCGGCAACGCAGCCACCCGATTCTGCTGCGGGATCAAAACCGTGACCGGCATGCCAAGCCGTAGCGCACCAGTGGGATTGCAGGCATACACGCGCACACTGTAGACGAGCTGGCTGCGCAGCTCCGTTGTTTCGACGGTCTTCGGTGTGAACTCCGCCGTTGGTGAAACGTACCCTATCCACCCGGAAAACCGTCGGCCCGGCAGATCCTTGTTCTCGATGTAGGCATGCATACCAGGCTGTACGCGCGACAATTCGGTTTCGGGAACGTACGCACGCGCCCACACCGGATTGGTGAGTGCAATCGTGAATACCGGGGTGGCCGGGTCCGCCATGTCACCCGCCTCCAGAATGCGATCCTCGATTACGCCATTGGCCGGCGCGTAAAGACGCGTATCGGTAAGCTCCCGGCGCGCCAGCGCCAGAGCCCCCTGGTCGGCCTCCAGGGCGGCGCGCGCCGCCGCGATATCCTCCTTGCGTGGCCCTTTGACCGCAAGAATCCACGCCTGGCGGTCCGCCTTTAGAACGGCTGCCGTTGCGTCCATCGTGCGCCGCGCGTCGTCGACCGCCTCAAGCGACACATAATGGCCGCGATAGAGGGCTTCCATGCGATCATAGTTCAATACAGCGTTGCGCCAGTCCGCACGAGCCCCTGCCACATGCGCCGCCGCTTCCGTGATCTCTTCGGGCCGGCTGCCCGCAAGGAGTTTTGCCAGGATCTCCTTTTGTTCGGCCACCTGCCCGGCCGATCGCCGCACGGCATCGGCGAACCGGACCGCATCCATTTCCGCAATGAGTTCACCCGGATGCACCATGGCCCCTTCTTCTACGTCCAGCCGCTCAATGCGGCCTGTGTCATTGAAGGCGAGCTGCACCTGGCGGATGTCGATATTGCCGTAAATGCGGACTTCATGAGCCCCGCTGCGTCCCCGCCCCACAAACAGGAACAGCCCAAAGCCGATGGCCACTATCGCGGCTGCGGCGATCGGTACCAGAATCTTGCGCTTCATGCGGACTCCCGACAGAGCATTCAAGGATGCCGCGCGGCGGCGGCTCCGTGATTGCGGACAAGCAGCGCGTTGATGGCGATGATGTCCGCAGGCCTTAGCACGCCCGCCGCCCCCTTGAGCGCCACGCGCGCCACGATCTGATTATAAAGCGCCAGGTTGTAGCTGCGCTCGGCCGCCGCGTACTGCGTGGCAGTGCTCAGCAAATCGATGACCGAGCGTGTTCCGACCTCATACCCCTTGCGCGTAGCCTGCAAAGACGTTCGCGCCGCGCGTTCGGCCGCATGCGCCGCCTCCATTTCCGAGGCACTGCTTTGCAGGTCGAGAAAGGCGGTCTTGGTATCGAGGCGGATTGTATCGCGCACATCGCGCAGGCGATTGCGGCTTACCCCTGCCGCGGCCCGTGCCTGTTCGGTTGCCGCCGACACTCCACCACCCTGGTAGATGGGCCAGGACAGCTGGAGGCTGGCGCCTACCTGGTTGACCTCGACTGGCGGCAGCAACAAACCCAGTCCGTGCTGGGCCACTCCGACCAGCGCCAGCGTAGGCCAGCCTGCCCTCTTCTGGTACTGGACCGTGGCCCGCGCGGCATGGAGATTGGCCCGCGCCTCCTTCAGCAGCGGCTGATCGGCGAAGGCGGCGGCAAGCCAGGGGGCCACCTCATCCGGGCGCGGCCGCTGCGGGCGAACAGGTCCCAAGTCACGCAGATGCCGGAAGCGCCGATGGGTCAGGCGCATCAACTGTTCGCGCGCGACCTGCACGGCATTGCGCGCCACGATGGTATCTGCCCTCGCGGCCTCGAGGTTGGCCCGCGCCTCCTCCACGGCGATAGGATCACCCGTGCCAACGCGCAGAAAGGCCCGTGTCTGCCGGTAAATGTTCTGTAGAAGATGCTCTTGCCGGCGCGCCACCCGTGCGTCCGCCTGCGCTTTCAGGACCCCGAAATAGGCATCGGTTACCGCTTCCATCAAATGCTGTTCGGCCTCGATAAGGCCCGCCGCGCCCGCGCGCATGCGCGCATGCGCAACGCCAAGGGCGCTCAGCGCCTGACCATTGAACAGGGACTGAGTGAGGGTGACGCTGTAGCTGTCGGAAAGATAATCCGTCAGCATCGGCGCCCCGATGCCGGTCACATGGGCGCGGTTTCCTCCCACGCTTGCCGCCGCACCCAGATGCGGATACAAAGCTGCCCTGGCGACCGGCAGGCCTGCCCGGTCCTCGGCAAACTGCGCGCGAGCCTGCGCGAGACGGGGATCATGTGCCACCGCCTCCTGATATGCCGAAAGCAGATCCTCAGCATGGGCCCACCCACCCGCCATGCCAAAGCACATGCATACCGCAATCACACCAGCAAGAGAGCTAAGCCTCATAGGGACAGCCTAGCGCTTTGCCAAAAAAATGAAAACTACTAAACGGTCTAAGCCTTAAAAAAACCCGCTCGTCATGATGGCAGTGGCCTGGTTAACTCACGCAACCTGCAAATCCCCCTTAGATCGCGATGCGGCCCGTATCGGTATTTTGACAGTTGTCATGACGACCAAATACTTCTAGCCTTATAAAGAAGCGTGTTTGCGCATCATATGCACTACCTGGTTAAACAGGCTTGCGCGAGCACTTGGCGCAGGTGCATGACGGCCGGCGCATCGTTGCGGCTCGGGAGGCAGGCTTAATGTCTGATGCGGAGTTCGATGTCGTCATGATCGGTGCAGGCGGCGGCGCTTACCCGGCCGCGTTGCGGCTGGCCCGCGCCGGACTGCGCGTACTGATGACGGACCCTAAGGGCGCGCTCGGCGGAAACTGTCTGGCGGAAGGCTGCATACCTTCAAAGGCGATGCGCGAAGTGATAACCCATCTGCGGGCACACGCCCGTCTGACGGGGAACACGGCCCGCATCGGCTACGAACGCATCGTCGCCCACAAGGATGCCACACAGACGACACGCTATGCACAGCACGCGCGTGAAGTGGCGGCCGCTCCCGGTGTCACGCTGCGCAAGGCCGTGGCGCGCTTCGCGGACCGGCATACGCTCCTAGTCGACGACGACCTCGGCAGCACCACCGTAAGCGCGCAACACATCATCATCGCAAGCGGGGCAGACGTGTTCGTGCCCACACTACCGGGCGCGGAGCTATGCCTGACCAGCCGGGATCTTTTTCGTTACAACCCCACGCTCACCAAACAGCCCGCTTCCATGGTCATAATCGGCGGCGGCGCCATTGGTGTTGAAACCGCCTCGTTTTTCGCGGCCCTTGGCACGCAAGTCACCATTTTACAGCGCGGACCCCAGATTCTGGCCGGGATGGATACGGACATGGTGGCCGCCTTGCGGGCGCTGCTCGATCCGGGCATTCGGGTCGTGCTCGACGCCTCCGTTACGGCTGTGGAGCGCACACCAGATGGGGTGCGCGTCCGGTACACATGCCAGGACCAGCCTTTGCACGAAGAGGCTGCTGTCGCCGTCATGGCCATTGGGCGCCGGCCCGTGATTCCCGAAGGTTTCAGCGCGCTTGGCATCGACATGGACAGGCGCGGCATACGAGTCGATGCGGCCATGCGGACGACCGCACCCCACATATTTGCCTGCGGGGATGTGAACGGGCGCCTGCCGCTTTTCCATGTGGCGGTGCGAGAGTCTCTCGTCGCAGGCCACAACATACTCGGTCGCGGCACGGCATGCGACTACATGGATTATACCGCCGTGCCCAGTACTCTCTTTACGATTCCCGCCGCCGCCCAGGTCGGAGTGACCGGCGCAGCGGCAGAAAAGGGCACGTTGCCTGGCGAGCTTATCGAATCGGTCTACCCGTTTTGCGATGACGCCCGCGCCCAGATGCGGGGCGAAACGGGTGGCGGTATCCATCTGTTTTTCGAGGCCGGCAACCTGCGACTGCGCGGCGGCTGGGTGGTCGGCATCGACGCAGACCAACTGATCGGCGAAATCGGCCTGGCTGTCGCAGCCGGTTTATCGGCCTACGATCTGGCCCGCTTCCCGGACCAGCACCCGATGGCCGCCGAAGGCATTTCCCATGCCGCCCGCGCGCTGTTGTAAGCCACGCCGCGAGCCACGCGGCCGGTCACGGCCCTCCCTACAAGCCGCATAATGGCAAAGGATCGCTTCATGGCCCAGACAACCCGATATGTCCGCTTCTTTTCCGAAATCGGCATAGACGACATTCCTCTCGTCGGCGGCAAAAACGCCTCTCTTGGGGAAATGTATCGCTATCTGGCTCCGGCCGGCGTGCGCATCCCCAACGGCTTTGCCATAACGGCCGACGCCTATCGGGACCGCCTCACCGCCGCGGGCGCCTGGGATGACCTGCACAAGGCGCTCGATGGACTTGACCCCGCAGACCTGCGCGATCTGGCGCAACGTGCGCAGGCTGCGCGCAACATCGTCTACAGCGCCCCGATCCCCAAGGACATGCGCGAGGAAATCCTCCAGGCATACCGGCAGTTACAGACAGAGTATGGCGCTGGCATGTCGGTTGCCGTGCGCTCGTCAGCTACCGCCGAGGATCTCCCCACCGCAAGCTTCGCCGGCCAACAGGATACCTACCTCAATGTGCGCGGCGAAGAAATGCTGCTTGATTCCTGCCGCCGCTGCTTTGCCAGTCTGTTCATCGACCGCGCCATTCATTACCGCGTCGACCAGGGGTTCGATCATTTCAAGGTTGCGCTGTCCATCGGCGTCATGAAAATGGTCCGATCCGACCAGGCCGCCTCCGGTGTCATGTTCTCTCTGGACACCGAATCCGGATTCCGCGACGTGGTCTTTATAACGGCGGCGTACGGGCTTGGGGAAAACATAGTCCAGGGCGCCGTCGATCCCGACGAGTTCACCGTTTTCAAGCCCACCTTTCTCGCCGGCCACCGCCACGTGCTGCGGCGCGTGCTCGGGTCCAAAAAGATCAAGATGATCTATACCGACGGAGACATCCGCGCCACCACCCGCAATATACCGGTTCCACGCGAGGCGCAGGAGCAGTTTTCCATAAGCGACGAAGATGTCCTGACGCTCGCCGATTACGCGATCAAGGTGGAACAGCACTACAGCAGGCAGGCGGGCGAGCCCCGACCCATGGACATGGAATGGGCCAAGGATGGGGTCGACGGGCGCATCTATCTCGTACAGGCAAGACCCGAGACCGTAGCCTCCCGCAAGAACGCGCAGGTTCTTGAGGAGTATCAACTGCAGGGGCAGGGTCCGCTCCTGACACAGGGGCGCGCCGTCGGTGTCGGAATCGCGACCGGCCGTG
>JAJYHH010000015.1:10867-12063 GCA_021784845.1 Pseudomonadota bacterium | reverse complement strand
CTCGAGACCGTGTTGATCCGCATGAACTACGCCAAGGCGAGCGAGATCGCGAAACTCCTGAAGTCCACGCGGGCGGTCGGCGCGCCGACGTCGACGAGTCCGTTTAGCAACGTGACCTACAGCAAGGCCACGACGGAGTCGATATCATTGCTCTCGCGCCGCGGCCAGGTGACCGTCGATCCGCGCACGAACTCGCTGATCATTCAGGATACGCCCCAGCGCATCCGCGCCATTCGCCGGTTGATTGCCAAGCTTGACCGGCCCGTTCGCCAGGTGCTCATCGAGGCGCGCCTGGTCGAGGCCAATGACGGGTTCAACAAGAGCCTTGGTGCGCAGCTTGGCCTGAATTACGCCTACAGCACGCCTTCGACGTCATTTGCGGCCTGCCCGGCCGGCACGTGCGGGCCGGCCGCCGCCGCCAACAATGTGACGACGACCCTTCCGAGCCAGACGTCAAACGGTCAGAGCGCCGGCCTCTTCAACGTCAATCTCCCTTCGGCGGGCATTGGCCAGGCCTTGCCGGCGACTTTCGCGCTCACCATCGCCAAGCTCGCCAGCAACAACCTGCTAAACCTCGAGCTCTCGGCGCTGCAGGCGGAGAACAAGGGCAAGATCATTTCGAGCCCGCGGCTCATCACCGCCAATGACCGCAAGGCCTCCATAAAGCAAGGTCAGGAGCAGTTCTTCAATCTGGGCTTTGGCCAGGCGACGATGCAGCAGGCGGTGCTCGGCCTTTCGGTCACGCCGCAGATCACGCCGGACAACCGCATCATCATGACGGTGAAGATTACCGACAACAGCTTTGCCAATGCGGTGGCCGGTACGCTCGACGAGAAGAGCCTGAAGACCCAGGTGCTCGTCAATAACGGCCAGACAGTGGTCATCGGTGGTGTCTATCAGACGAGCCGCCTGCGTACGGTCACCAAGGTGCCGTTCCTGGGGGATCTGCCGCTTCTTGGCTATCTGTTCCGCAATACGACAGTGGCCAACTCGCGCACGGAGCTTCTGATCTTTCTGACACCGCGGATCCTGGCGCCGTCTTTGTCGCTTCAATCCGGTTGATTTATACCGGTGATGCTGGCATACCATGCCGGCATGAAGGCGAGCACGGGTATCTTTCTGGTAGGGCCGATGGGGGCTGGCAAGTCCACCATCGGCCGCGTGCTGGCCAGGCGCCTGGGCCGCGAATTCTGCGA
>JAJYHH010000015.1:2535-10346 GCA_021784845.1 Pseudomonadota bacterium | reverse complement strand
GGCCGGCGGGTGGCGATCGTCACCAACGAGGTCGTCGGGCCGCTCTATCTTGCGCCGGTCGCAGAGGCCTTTGCCGCCCATGATCCGCTCGTCATCACCCTGCCCGACGGAGAGGCCCAGAAGACGCTTGCCACCATCGACGGGATCGTCGATCGCCTGCTTGCGGCCCGCTGCGACCGGCAGACCACGCTGGTGGCCCTGGGTGGCGGCGTCGTGGGAGACATCACCGGTTTTGCTGCCTCCGTCTATCAGCGCGGCGTGCCCTTCGTGCAGATTCCCACCACGCTCCTGGCCCAGGTCGATTCTTCGGTGGGTGGCAAGACGGGCGTCAACCACGCGCGCGGGAAAAACATGATCGGCACTTTTTATCAGCCCGTGAGCGTGATAATCGATCCCGACACCCTGAAAACGCTCCCGTCACGGGAGCGCGCCGCCGGTCTGGCCGAGGTGATCAAGTACGGCGCCATCGGCGATGCCGCCTTTTTCGACTGGCTCGAGCAGCACATGTCCCGTCTGGTGGCGCTCGACGGCGAGTCTCTGGCGGCGGCCATTGAACGGTCGTGTCGCGCCAAGGCGGCGGTGGTCGTGGCCGACGAGCGCGAAGCCGGAGTGCGGGCACTGCTCAATTTTGGGCACACCTTTGGCCATGCCATCGAAACCGGCGTGGGCTATGGCAACTGGCTCCACGGCGAAGCGGTGGGCGTGGGTATGCTGATGGCAGCCGATCTGTCAGTGCGCCTGGGCATGCTCGAAGCGTCCGCCGCGGCGCGGCTGCGCGCCCTGGTTGCCGCCGCGGGGCTGCCGGCGGCGCCCCCCCGGCTTCCGGCCCCCGTATTCCTTGATCTCATGGCAGTCGACAAGAAGGCTCAGGCCGGACGCATCCGTTTCGTGCTGCTTGAGGCCCTCGGTCGCGCAACCGTTACAGCCGACGTGCCGGCGGAGGCGCTTGCGGCCACCCTGGCCCACTTTGGCATCCGCTGAGGCGCGAGCCATGCAGGCTTCGTTGAACCGGGAGTCCCTTCTCAGTATACTTTGATCCCCTTTTGCCTCGGCCTTGACTGACTCCGATCGTGACCCTGACTAGACAGCCGACGGGCTTGTACCGTCCCGAGTTTGAAAAAGACGCGTGCGGCTTTGGCCTTATCGCCAACCTCGACGACAGGCCCAGCGCATGGCTGGTCCAGACCGCCATGACGTCGCTTTCCTGCCTGACCCATCGCGGCGCCGTCGCCGCCGACGGGCGCAGCGGCGATGGCTGTGGTCTGCTCTTCAAGCTGCCCGACGCCTTCCTGCGCAAGGCCGCGCGGGAAGCCGGCATCCTGCTTGGGCCCGCCTACGCAGTCGGCGTCCTTTTCCTCTCGCCGGATGAGACACGGGCCGGGGAGGCGCGCCGCATCCTTCGGGAAGAGTTCACCCGCGAAGGGTTCGTGGTGCGCGGGTTTCGTGTCGTCCCGGTCGACCGTTCAGCACTCGGTGAAGAAGCCCTGAGAACCTGCCCGCGCATCGAGCAGGTCTTTGTCGACAATCCGCATGCCGATCTGGATCTGGCCGACGCCAGGCTCTTCCTGGTGCATCGCCGCGCCGAAAAGCGCATCGAGCCGGCCGACGACGATTTCTACGTCGCAAGCCTCTCGACCCGCCTGCTCTCCTACAAGGGACTGGTGATGCCGGGCTTTCTCCCGGTTTTCTATCCGGACCTGAAGGATGCCGATTTCGCCTCGTCGATCTGCCTGTTTCATCAGCGTTTCTCGACGAACACCTGGCCCAGGTGGCGTCTTGCACAGCCGTTCCGGCACCTTGCCCACAATGGCGAGATCAACACCATCAATGGCAACCGGCACTGGTCGCGCGCCCGCGCCCACACGCTGCATTCGAGCCGCATTGCCATCGAGGACGCGCGTCCCCTGGTGTCAACGAGCGGCTCGGATTCGATGAGTCTCGACAACATGCTCGAGGCGCTGCTTGCCGGCGGCGCGGATTATTTTCGCGCCATCCGCCTGCTGATTCCGCCGGCCTGGCAAAACGTGCCGGCCATGGATCCGGACCTGCGCGCGTTCTACGAATATCACTCCATGCACATGGAGCCCTGGGATGGTCCGGCTGGCGTTGTGTTCACAAACGGCCGCTTTGCTTCCTGTCTCATGGATCGCAACGGCCTGCGTCCGGCGCGCTGGACGCTCACGCGCGACCGCCACATCACCATCGCCTCGGAAACAGGCGTGCATGACATCGCCGTCGACGACATCGTCGCCAAGGGCCGCCTGCGTCCCGGCGAACTGCTGTCGGTCGATACGCAGACTGGCGCGTTTTTGCTCCCGAAGGATATCGACGCGAGGCTTGCGGCGGCCAGGCCGTATCGGCAGTGGCTTGCCACACACACCAGGCATCTCGAAGGGGATGTCGGCGGGCAGGATCGCTGCCGCCTGGATGTCCATGGTCCGGCGCTGCCGGTCTATGAAAAAATGTTCCAGGTGACCTTCGAGGAGCGCGACCAGGTCATTCGCGTGCTTGCCGAAGACGGCCAGGAGGCGACCGGTTCGATGGGGGATGACACACCCATGGCCGTGCTCTCGAGCGAAGTGCGCTCCCTCTATGATTATTTCCGCCAGCAGTTCGCCCAGGTCACGAATCCGCCCATCGATCCGCTGCGGGAAGCGATCGTGATGTCGCTCAACACGAGTTTCGGGCCGGAACGCAATCTGTTCGACGAAACCCCCGACCATGCCCGCAGGCTCGAGGTCCACTCGCCCGTGCTGAGCCGTTGCAAGTTCGCGCAGCTGCTCGCCATGACCGACCCCGAATACCGGGTCGCGCGTCTGGATCTTGGTTATGCCGGAGAGGATCTCCGGGCTGCCATCGAGGCCCTTGCGGCACAGGCGACCGATGCCGTCCGCGCCGGGCACGTCATCATTTTGTTGAGCGACCGTGACATCGGGCCAAAGCGGTGGCCAGTTCCGGCTTTGTTCGCCGTCGGTGCGGTCCACCATGCCCTCATCGACGCCGGCCTGCGCTGCAATGCCAACATCGTCGTCGAGACGGCGACGGCCCGCGATCCGCACCACTTCGCCTGCCTGATCGGTTATGGCGCAACGGCCGTGTTCCCCTATCTGGCCTACGAGGTGATCGCCGATCTTGCGCGCACCGGCGAACTGAAAGGTGTCGACGAAGCGCATGCGGTGCGCAATTTCCGCAAGGGCATCAACAAGGGCCTATTGAAGATCATGTCGAAAATGGGTATTTCCACGGTCGCCAGTTACCGTGGTGCCCAGCTCTTTGAGGCGATCGGCCTGGAGAGCGAGATCATCGATCTGTGTTTCAGGGGTACGGTGAGCCGCATCGGGGGCAGTCGTTTCGCCGACTTTGTCGGGGATCAGCGCATCCTCGCGCGCGAGGCCTTCGTTGCGCGCAAGCCGATCCGCGCAGGTGGCCTGCTGAAGTACATGCACGGCGGCGAATACCACGCCTACAATCCGGACGTCGTCCAGACGCTGCAAGACGCCGTGCGCTCTGGCGATTACGCCGACTACAAGAAGTATGCAGAGCTCGTCAACGGGCGGCCGCCGGCAATGATCCGCGATCTGATCGGCCTGAAAGCAAGCCAGAATCCGGTTCCGCTTGCCGAGGTGGAACCCGCAAGCCAGCTCTATAAGCGCTTCGATTCCGCCGGCATGAGTCTGGGCGCGCTCTCGCCCGAGGCCCACGAAGCGCTCGCCATTGCCATGAATACGCTGGGGGGGCGCTCAAACTCCGGCGAAGGCGGGGAGGATCCCGCCCGTTACGGCACCATCAAGACCTCGAAGATCAAACAGATCGCATCCGGCCGCTTTGGTGTCACGCCGCACTATCTCGTGCATGCCGACATCCTGCAAATCAAGGTGGCGCAGGGCGCAAAGCCCGGCGAAGGCGGTCAGCTGCCCGGCCACAAGGTGAACGAGACCATCGCCCGGTTGCGCTGTTCGAAGCCGGGCATTGCGCTGATTTCGCCCCCGCCCCATCACGACATCTATTCGATCGAGGATCTGGCTCAGCTCATATTTGACCTAAAGCAGGTCAATCCCACCGCGCGCGTGTCCGTAAAGCTCGTGTCGGGCCCGGGCGTGGGCACCATCGCGGCCGGTGTGGCCAAGGCCTATGCCGATCACATCACGATCTCCGGCTACGATGGCGGTACCGGTGCCAGTCCGATCACCTCGGTGAAATACGCCGGCACCCCCTGGGAGCTTGGCCTGAGCGAAGCGCACCAGACGCTGCGGGCCAACGGCCTGCGCGACAAGGTGATCCTGCAGACCGATGGCGGCCTGAAGACTGGCCTCGATGTGGTCAAGGCGGCGATCCTGGGGGCCGAGAGTTTTGGGTTTGGCACTGGCCCGATGGTGGCGCTGGGCTGCAAATATCTGCGCATCTGCCATCTGAACAACTGTGCCACGGGCATTGCCACCCAGGACAACCGGCTGCGGCAGGCCCATTTCCACGGCCTGCCGGAGATGGTGATGAACTACTTCCGTTTCATCGCCGAGGAAGTTCGCGAGTGGCTGGCGTTTCTGGGGGTGCGCTCACTCGATGCGCTGATCGGCCGGACCGATCTGTTTGTGCTGCTGCCGGGCCACACGGACCGCCAGCGCGCGCTGCGTCTGGACGACATCCTGTCCGGTGGCGATATCGACAGTGGTCAGCCCCAGCGCTGCATGACCGAGCGCAATCCACCATTCGACCGCGGCGAGCTGGCCGCGCGCATCGTCCGCGATTCCTTTCATGCGCTTGCCACCAAAGAACCGGTCGTGCTGCCCTATGCCATCCGCAATGTCAACCGTTCGATCGGTGCCAGCCTGTCGGGCGAGATTGCACGCCGTTTCGGTGCAGCCGGTCTGCCGCCCCATACCATCACGCTGCGCCTGACCGGTTCGGCGGGACAGAGCCTGGGTGCCTTCAATGCCGCGGGCCTCGATATCGAGCTCGAGGGGGACTCCAATGATTATGTCGGCAAGGGCATGGCCGGCGGGCGGATCGTCATTTATCCGCCACGCACGGCGCGCTTTCCCTCGGAGCAGGCGGCCCTTGTCGGCAACACCTGTCTCTACGGGGCGACCGGCGGACATCTCTATGCGGCGGGGTTGGCCGGTGAACGCTTCGCGGTGCGCAACGGCGGTGCCCATGCGATGGTCGAAGGAATCGGCGATCATGGCTGTGAATACATGACCGGGGGGTCGGTCATCGTGCTTGGCGACACCGGTATCAACTTCGGGGCCGGCATGACCGGAGGGTTTGCCTTTGTCTATGACAAGCCGGGGCAGTTTGCCGATCGCTACAATCACGAGCTGATCGACATCCATCGCATCACCTCCGAGCCGATGGAGGCGTATCGGGTGTATCTGCGCCAGCGCATCGAGGAGTATGTGCGCCTGACGCAGAGCCGCTACGGGCAGGGATTGCTGGATGACTGGTCGGCGGTGGTCCCCGCTATATGGCTTGTCAAACCCAAGGCTGTGCGCCTGGAATCCCTGCTCGTGGAGAGTAACTGAAAATGGCCGACGTTTTTCAGTTTTTGGATTTGCCGCGGCTTGATCCGCCGAAGAAAGAGGCTGTCATCCGCATCCGCGATCAGCGCGAGATCTACGGGGCGTTCGATGCCAAGGCCGCGGCCGATCAGGCGGGCCGTTGTCTTGGCTGTGGCAACCCCTATTGTGAGTGGCGTTGCCCCGTCCACAACTACATACCGAACTGGCTAAAGCTCGTGGCCGAGGGCAATCTGTTCGAGGCGGCGGATCTGTCGCATCGCACCAACAGCCTGCCGGAGATCTGCGGACGCGTCTGTCCCCAGGACCGCCTGTGCGAAGGTGCGTGCACCCTGAACGCGGAATACGGCGCGGTCACCATCGGCGCAATCGAGCGCTATATCTTCACCGAAGCCCACCGGCAGGGCTGGCGGCCGGACATGAGCGCGGTGGTGCCAACCGGCCGGCGCGTGGCCGTCATCGGTGCCGGACCGGCGGGCCTCGCGTGCGCCGATGTCCTTGTGCGCAATGGCGTGGCAGCGGTGGTCTATGACCGCCATCCGGAGATTGGCGGCCTGCTGACTTTCGGTATCCCTGGTTTCAAGCTCGAGAAGGAAGTGGTGCGTGTGCGCCGTCGCCTGCTGGAGGAAATGGGCGTGCGTTTCGTCCTCGACACGCGCGTAGGCGAGGACATCGCGTTTGCGGACCTGCTGCAGGAATTCGATGCGGTATTCGTCGGCATTGGTACCTACACTTATCTGAAGGGCGAGTTTCCGGGTGAGGATCTGCCGGGAGTGCACAAGGCGCTGCCGTATCTGACTGCGGTGACGCGCCGGGAATTGGGATTGCCGGAGGGAGAAGCGCCTTTCGCCGACCTCAAGGGGCGTCGGGTCGTGGTTCTGGGCGGTGGTGACACCGGCATGGACTGCAACCGTACGGCCATCCGCCAGCATGCGGCGTCCGTGACCTGCATCTACCGGCGCGATGAGGCCAATATGCCCGGGTCGCGCCGTGAAGTGGCCAATGCCAGGGAAGAGGGTGTGCAGTTCCTGTGGAACCGCGCGCCGGTCGCGGTCCTGGGCGACCGACGGGTGGAGGCCGTGCGTGTCGTCGAGACGCGTCTGGGTCCGGCCGATGCGCGCGGGCGGCGGCGTCCCGAAGTCGTGCCTGGCACCGAGCAGGATGTTCCCGCCGACGATGTGATCATCGCTTTTGGTTTTCGACCGAGCCCGCCTGTGTGGCTTGGCGAATTTGGCATTGATACCGATGCAGGCGGGCGCATCAAGGCCCCGGCGCATGGTGCCTACCGGTTTCAGACCACGCATCCGCGGGTGTTTGCCGGCGGCGACGCCGTGCGCGGATCCGATCTCGTCGTGACGGCCGTCTACGAAGGTCGGCAGGCTGCGGAGGGTATATTGGATTATCTCGAGCTATGAGCGGCGACGTCTCGGATCGCGGCAACCGTTTTCTCCGCGCCTTGCGGCGCCAGCCCGTCGATCAGACGCCCATCTGGCTCATGCGGCAGGCTGGCCGCTACCTGCCCGAATATCGTGCCGTGCGGGCGCGCGCCGGATCGTTCATGGATCTGTGTCAGAATCCGGAATGGGCCTGCGAGGTCACGATGCAGCCGGTGCGCCGCTATGCGCTTGATGCGGCCATCCTGTTTTCCGACATCCTCACTGTGCCCGATGCGATGGGGCTTGGCCTCTATTTCGTCGACGGGGAGGGTCCGCGTTTCGCGCACCCCGTCCGCGACCGGCACGCCATCTGTCAACTGCCGGTGCCAGATCCCCTCGTTGCGCTGCGTTATGTCGTCGATACAGTAGGGAAAGTGCGGCGGGAACTGAACGGCCTGTGTCCGCTGATCGGGTTCTCGGGGTCCCCCTGGACCCTTGCCACCTACATGGTCGAGGGGCAGGGCGGGCACGATTTCCGCCATATCAAGGGCCTGCTGTTCAACGACCCCGAACTGCTGGATACGCTGCTTGGGACGCTGACGCAGGCGGTGACGGATTATCTCAATGCGCAGGTGGAAGCGGGTGCTCAGGCGCTGATGATCTTCGACACCTGGGGCGGGGTGTTGCCGGCACGGGATTTCCTGCGCTTTTCCCGCGATCCCATGGCGCGCATCATCGCCGGCTTGAGCCGGCGCAGTGAAGTTCCCGTGATTGTCTTTACAAAAGGGGGCGGTGTCTGGCTGCCGGCGCTGGCCGACACCGGCGCAGACGCCCTGGGCGTCGACTGGACCGTTTCCCTGCATGAGGCCCGCGCCCTGGTGGGTCATCGGGTGGCGCTGCAGGGGAATCTCGATCCCCAGGC
>JAJYHH010000015.1:0-1934 GCA_021784845.1 Pseudomonadota bacterium | reverse complement strand
CTGCCGGCTGGCGTGCGTGTCCGCATACCTTTTGGCAGTCGCGTGTTGACCGGTCTTGTCATGCCGGCCGACGGGACGCAATCCTCCGACCGGACACTGCGTGTCGTGATCGAGACCCTCGATTCCGCGCCCCTCTTTACCGCGGAGTACCTGCGCTTTCTCATGTTTGTGGCCGATTACTACCATCATCCCATAGGTGAGGTGGTGTTTTCGGCCTTGCCGCCGGCTCTAAAGCGTGGCCGCGACCCGGGGGACCGCCCGACCGGGCTTGGTCTGACGCCGGCCGGCCGGACCGTCGATCCCGCTCAGCTGGGCCGCGCCGAACGCAAGCGCCGGCTGCTGGCTGCGGTGCGCGACCACGGGATCCTGACGCCGGTGGCACTGGCGGCGTTGGGTGATGGTTTTGCGCGGGTGGCAAAAGACCTGGTCGATGCCGGGCTGCTTGAGCGGGTGATGGTGCCGGCGGCAGGTGTGCCCGGCACACCCGGGCCGGCTTTGCGTGACGATCAGCGGGCTGCTGTCGAGTCGATCCGCTCGGCGCGCGGTTTTGCGCCGTTTTTGCTGTTTGGTGTCACAGGCAGCGGCAAGACCGAGGTGTATCTGCGCATCATCGAAGAGGTGGTGCAAAGCGGCCGCCAGGCACTCGTGCTGGTTCCGGAGATCGGCTTGACGCCACAGCTCGTGGCGCGGTTCACAGAGCGGCTGGGGGGTGCTCCCGGCGTGCTGCATTCGGGCTGCACGCCGACCGAACGCGCGCGGGTCTGGCGGGCCGCGCAGGCAGGGCACATGCCGGTGGTGATCGGCACGCGTTCGGCGGTGTTCGTGCCCCTGAAGGCGCCTGGCATCATTGTCGTGGACGAAGAACATGACGCCTCCTTCAAGCAGCAGGATGGCTTCCGCTACCACGCGCGCGATGTGGCCATGTTGCGCGGCCAGCGCGCCGGCGTGCCGGTGCTGCTTGGATCGGCGACCCCTTCTCTGGAAAGCTATCGCCATGCCCGCGCCGGCCGCTATGCGTTGCTGCGCCTGCCTCATCGGGGCGCGGGTCGCGCCCAGCCCGTCGTGCGGCTCGTTGATCTCGGCCTCGAGCCCGCAGCCGATGGGCTCTCGCCGTCTGTCTTGAGGGCGGTCGGAGAGACGCTGCGTCGCCAGGAACAGGCGCTTCTGTTCCTGAACCGGCGCGGCTTTGCGCCCGTGCTTCTCTGCGCCACCTGCCGATGGCACGCGCCCTGCGACCGGTGTGATGCGCGCCTGACTGTCCACGTCGCGCGCCAGCAGTTGCGATGCCATCATTGCGGGCGCGAACGGCCAGTGCCGACCACGTGTCCACAGTGCGGCGCGGGCCGCCTCATCCGGGTGGGCGAGGGTACGGAGCGGGTCGAGGAGGCGCTGCGCCGTATCTTCCCGCAGGCGCGCATCGCCCGGGTCGATCGCGATTCCATGACCGCGCGCGACACGTTTCCCGAAGTGGTCCGGCGCGTACAGGCCGGCGAGGTCGATATTCTGGTCGGCACACAGATGCTGGCCAAGGGGCACGATTTTCCGCGCCTGACGCTGGCCGTCGTCATCAATGCCGACCAGGGTCTCTACGGCAGCGACTTTCGCGCAGACGAGCAGCTTTTTGCGCAGATCATGCAGGTGGCCGGCCGTTCAGGGCGGGCCGCGCTTCCCGGTGAGGTGTGGATCCAGACACACCATCCGGGTCATCCCCTGTGGCAGTCGCTCATGCAACTCGATTATGAGGGCTTCGCCGAAGCGGCCCTTCGCGATCGGGAATTGACGGGGTTTCCGCCCTATGCCTTTTGCGCGCTCCTGCGCGCCGAGGCCCGCGACGCTCTCGGCGCGCAGGCGTTCCTGCGCCGGATTCTTTCCTTGCGGCCGCTTGCACCGGGCCTGACCGCAGGCGCGGTGGTGCCGGCCAACATGGCGCGCCG